>JBOIEI010000302.1:0-4630 GCA_050741055.1 Burkholderiales bacterium
CGAGGCCTGGCTGCCGCACGCGGCCTTTCACGACTACTACGTCAATATGCACGCGATCGGGCCGAACCGGCCGCGGCGCAAGGAAGGTCTGATCTTCGCCACGCACTCCACGCACAAGCTGCTCGCGGGCATCTCGCAGGCCTCGCAGATCCTGGTGCAGGAGTCGGATCAGAACAAGCTCGATCGCCACATGTTCAACGAGGCGTACATGATGCACACCTCGACCAGCCCGCAGTACTCGATCATCGCCTCCTGCGACGTGGCGGCGGCGATGATGGAGCCTCCGGGCGGCACGGCGCTGGTGCAGGAGTCGATCATGGAGGCTCTGGATTTTCGCCGCGCGATGCGCAAGATCGACAGCGAGTGGGGCCGCGACTGGTGGTTCAAGGTGTGGGGGCCGGAGCGCCTTGCCCCCGAGGGGATCGGCTCGCGCGAAGACTGGCTGCTGCGCGCGAACGAGAAATGGCACGGCTTCGGCAACCTCGTGACCGGGTTCAACATGCTCGATCCGATCAAGGCCACGGTCATCACGCCGGGGCTCGACGTATCCGGGCGCTTCGCCAAGACCGGCATCCCGGCCTCGATCCTCACCCGCTATCTCGCCGAGCACGGCGTCATCGTGGAGAAGACCGGGCTCTACTCGTTCTTCATCATGTTTACGATCGGGATCACCAAGGGCCGCTGGAACACGTTGGTGGCGGCGCTGCAGCAGTTCAAGGACGACTGGGACAAGAACCAGCCGATGTGGCGCATCCTGCCCGAGTTCTGCCAGCAATTCCCGCGCTACGAGCGGGTGGGGTTGCGCGACCTCTCGCAGCAGATCCACGAGGCGTATCGCGCCAACGACGTGGCGCGGGTGACGACCGAGATGTATCTATCCGACATGCAGCCGGCGATGAAGCCTTCGGACGCGTTCGCCGCCATGGCGCACCGGGAGATCGACCGGGTGGAGATCGAACAGCTGGAAGGGCGGGTGACCTGTGCGCTGGTGACGCCGTATCCACCCGGTATACCGCTGCTCATCCCGGGCGAGCGCTTCAACAAGACGATCGTCGAGTACCTGAAGTTCGCGCGCAACTTCAACGAGCAGTTTCCCGGCTTCCACACCGACATCCATGGGCTGGTGGAGGATGAGATCGGCGGGCACATGCGCTCGTACGTCGACTGCGTGCGCAAGCGCTAGCAATCAGTACGGCGTGCCGTCCTTGCGTGTGAAGCGCCGCTGGCCGGCGGCATCGGTGCCGGCCTGAATGTCGTCATCCGGATAGACGACCGCATCGCCCGCGCTCCGATCTCCCACTTCAAGGTACAGCACGTCGTCGATGCCCCGGTTGACGAGCTGGTGGGCGTTGCCGCCGTCCGCCTTGAAGCCGGCGCACATCCCGGGGAGCAGCTCGACTTCGCCGCGGTCGGTCACCAGCGTCGCGGTGCCCTGCAGTACGTAGACGAGCTCATCCTGCGCCGAGTGGGCATGTTTGAGCGCCGAGATCGCGCCGGGGGCGAGACGGGTGAGGTTCACGCCGAAGTTCGTCAGGCCGAAATAATCACCCAGCGCACGCTTCTGCCGCCCCGCCATGCGCGCTGCGAACGGCTGCGGATAGTTGGAGGCCTGCGCGCGCGGCGGTATGTCGAGGGCGCGGGCAGCGATCGGAAGATCGATTGGCGGCATCGTTCTTATTCCTGAATGGACAAAGGGGCCGGGCCCGATCCATGGAAATGGAGCCTGGTCCCATGCTTCCTGCCCCCATTTTCCGGTCGATACAAATCGGCCGCTGCATTACGGGTGGGCCGCTACAAGCTGCGCCCGTCGAACGGCTTGCGCGGCAGGGCCGCGAGGTCGGTGCCGTCGAGGCAACGCGCGTTCACCGCCGCCACCGCATTGCCCTTCGGATCGGTGGCCTCGGCGTACGGCGCAACGCCGCACACGCTGCAGAAGTGGTGCTTGATCCGGTGCTTGTTGAACGTGTAGGTGGCAACGTTCGCCGCCGGCGTTTGCAGCTCGAAGCGATCGCGCGGGACGAACCACAACAGCGATCCGCGCTTGGTGCAGATCGAGCAGTTGCACTCGAGGAGCTCCTTCAATTCGCCCTCGACGGTGAAGGCGATCCGGCCGCAGTGACAGGTTCCTTGGTAGTTCATGGGTCGTCTCCGTTGGGTGAAACAGATGCGCGTCGGATTTCGCGTGTGCGTGCCGGCGAACCAAGATGCCGTCGCGACTGCAGCACCGGCTCGCCTGCCTCGTGCCCGCGACAGGTATCACCGGGTCGAGCTCGTGCCCACGGCCTGCCATCGCAGCGCACGAATCGGCCCAGTATACGCCGCGCTTGCGCCCGCACCGTGTCTGCACCTGCGCTGGTTCGGCCTCGGCACGCATGCTATTCTCCATCGCTCCCGCCTTTTTCCCCGCTATTGCCCGATGAGCCGATTCTGGATCGGTATCGATACCGGCGGCACGTTCACCGATATCGTGCTGGTCGATATCGGCCGCGGCGACTACCGTTACTACAAGCTGCCGACGACGACCGAGGATCCGTCCCTGGGCATCCTGCAGGGCATCCAGGAGATCGTGGAGCAGGCGGGCGGCTCGTGCGCGGAGATCGCCTTTCTGGTGCTGGGCACCACGCTCGCAACCAATGCAGTGCTCGAGGGCAAGACCGCGCGCACCGGCATGGTGACCACGGCGGGATTCCGCGACGTGCTCGAGCTCGCGCGCCAGCGCCGGCCGCACTACTTCAATCTCGATGTGCCGAAGCCGCTGCCGCCGGCGACCCGTGACTGCCGAATCGAGATCGACGAGCGTGTCGATTACAGCGGGCGGGTGCTCGCGCCCGTCGACCAAGACCAGGTGTGCCGGGCCGCCGCGTTGCTGCGCTCGAAAGGCATGGAAGCCGTGGCGGTGTGCTTCCTGCATTCTTACGCCAACTCCACGCACGAGCGGATCGCGCGTGAGGCGCTGCGCGAGGTATGGCCCGATGCCTACGTGTGCGCCTCGCACGAAGTGCTGGCCGAGTTTCGCGAGTTCGAGCGCTTCGCCACCACCGCGGTGAACGCGAGCCTCATGCCGATCATGGATCGCTATATGGAGCGCTTCGAACAGGGTGTGCGCGCCCTCGGCGTGACGGCCGCGCCGCGGGTAATGCAATCCAACGGCGGCGCCGTATCGCCGGCCGCCGTGCGGCGCATGCCGGTCAATACGTTCTTCTCGGGGCCGGCGGGCGGGGTGGTGGGCACGCGCGGACTCGGCAAGCAGCTCGGCGTCGAGGACCTGATCGCGTTCGACATGGGCGGCACGTCGACCGACGTGTGCCTCATCCGCGCATTGACGCCGGCGCAGAAGAGCCAGCGCGACATGGGCGGATTTCCGGTGCGCACCCGCACCATCGACATCCATACCATCGGCGCCGGCGGCGGCAGCATCGCCTGGGTCGATCCCGGCGGGCTGCTCAAGGTCGGGCCGATGAGCGCGGGCGCCGTTCCGGGCCCGGCGGCTTATGGCCGCGGCGGGACGCGTCCCACCGTGACCGACGCCAACGTCGTGCTGGGACGGCTCAATCCGAAGACGCTGCTCGGCGGACGCATGGTGGTGTATCCCGCGCGCGCTCGTGCGGCAATCGAAAAGGAGCTGTGCCCTTCCCTCGGCGTGGACCTGTTCGCCGCCGCCGCGGGCATCCTCGATATCGTCAATGCCAACATGATGGGCGCGGTGCGCGTGATCTCGGTCGAGCAGGGGGAAGACCCGCGCGAGTTCGCGCTGGTTGCCTTCGGCGGCGCCGGTCCGCTGCACGCAGCCGATATCGCCCGCAGCATGGGCATCGGCCGCGTCATCGTCCCGCCGCGTCCCGGGTTGCTGTCGGCCATCGGCTTGCTGCATGCGGACATCCGCGGCGACTTCAGCCTCACGCGATTCATGCGCGCCGAAGCGGCCAATCTCGGCGCGATCAACGCAGGCTTCGCCCAGTTGCGGGCGCAGGCCGAGACGTGGCTTGCGGGCGAGGCCGGCGAGAATGCGCCTGCGCAATACGAGTGGTCGCTCGATCTGCGCTATACCGGCCAGAATTTCGAGCTGATCCAGCCGTGCCCTTCGGCGAACGTTTTTCCCCTGACGCTGGAGGAGGTAATCGAGGCGTTCCACCGCCGCCATCGCGAGTTCTACGGCTACGACATGGCGGGGCAGCCCGTGGAGATCGTCAATCTGCGCGTGGTGGTCACGGTGGCGCGGCCGCAGCCGCCGCTGGAACGGCCGGCTTCCGGCGGCAATGTGCTGCAGGCGCTCATCGAGACGCGCAGCGTCTGGTTTCCCGAAACCGGCTTCGCCAACACCCCCGTGTACAAGCGCGATCTGCTGCCGGCCGGAACCGAGTTCGACGGACCGCTCATCATCGAGCAGATGGACACGACCACGGTGGTGCCGCCCAGGGCCGCGTTTCGAGTCGATGCGAGCGGGGCCATGCATCTGAAGCTCGCGCCGGCGGGCGCGCCGCCGCAGGATGCGCAATGAACGCGCGCATAGGAATGCAATGGACAAGCGCATAGGAGCGCAATGGACAAGCGCGTAGACCCAATCCGGGCCGAGGTAATCGCGCGCCATCTCCTGGCCGCCGCGGAGGAGATGAGCGCAACCTTGATGCGC
>JBOIEI010000303.1:0-8708 GCA_050741055.1 Burkholderiales bacterium
GAGCTTCTCCGCCAGCGCCACGCGCGCGTTCCAGCCTTCGAGGCTGCGCGAGCAGCGGCCTGCGAAGATCACCGGCTGCTTCGCGCCCGACAGCAGCGCGGCGGCCTGCGCGACCAGCTCGGGTGCGGGTCGAACGGCTGGCGGCGGTGCGTGGCGCGCCGCGTCCGGCAGTGGCGGCAACGCGCCGATCTTCTCCTCCTGCATCGCCACTTCCAGGTTGACGTAAACCGGACCGCGTGGCGCAGTCGTGGCGATCTGTGCGGCGCGCAGGATGGCTTCGCCGGCCGCGAGCGGTGATCCCGGCTGGTTGTCCCACTTGGTGAAGTCGCGGATCAGCCCGCCCTGGTCCGCCGACGTATGGATCCAGTCGATCCAGGCTCTGCGCTGCGCGGCGTCCCACGGTCCGGTGGCGCCGAACATGAGGATCGGGGCGCGATCGCACCACGCGTTGTACACCGCCATCACGGCGCGCATGAGACCGATGTTGGCATGCACCGCGCACGCCATCATCCGATCGGCAGCCTTGGCGTAGCCGTGCGCGATCGCGACCGCATTCTCCTCGTGGATCGTCAGCACCATCTGCGGCGCGCGGTTGCCGAGATAGTTGACGATGCTGTCGTGGAAGCCGCGATAACTCGAACCCGGTACGAGCGCGATATACGGGATGTCCATCTCGCGCACCACTGCGGCGATGTAGTCGCTGCCCCAGAACTCGTCGCCCGGCTTCGAAGGCACGGGCGCGTCGTGCGCGATTGTGCCGTGTCGCATCGGTTCGTTCATCGTTCACTCCGTCTTGATGTTGGCTTGCGGTCTTCGCTTTCCACCAGCGCCCATACCCGCTTGAACGGTCCGCGACTCCTCAGCAGCTCGGCGCCCGCATCGGCCGCAGTTTCTTCGTCCAGCCATAGCGGCCGGCCGAGCGATGCACTGATGCACGCCCGGCGAGCATTCTCCTCGAACAGAAACGCGCCGGCCACCGCCTCTTGCACGCTCGCGCCGGTGATCGCAGCTCCGTGCGCCCGCATGAGCACCGCGCGATGCGGGCCGAGCGCTTGCGCGAGCGCGGCGCCGCGTTGGCGGTCGCTCACGAGCTTGGGGTCCGGGTAGACTGGGATGCCGTCGTGGAACAAGGTGCCCATCAGATGAATCGCGCGCAGCCGCTCACCGCTCGTGGTGAAGGCGGTCGAGTACATGCCGTGATAGTGGATCACGCTGCCGACGTCGGGGCGAGCGCGCAGGATCTCGAGGTGGATCGGGTTCTCGCCGGGCGCGACGCCGGCACCGTCGAGATGCTTGCCGTCGAGGTCGAACAGCAGGAAGTCCTCCGCGGTCGCATCCATGGCAGCCGAGTGGCGCATGACCAGGAATCGATCCGACCCGGGCAAGCGCACGCTGATGTGTCCGAATCCTTCGATGAATCCGCGCCGGTAAAGAAATCGCCACGCCTTGAGCGCGGCCGTAACGAGTGCATCGCTCATCGTGGCTTGCTCGCTGCCATCCACCTCTCCTCGCAGCAGACATCGTCGTTCGGAATGTGGCCGCTTTTGCGCCAGTGAGTCAAGAGGCCCGGGTCGTCAGGACGATGGCCCGGCGAAATGCGATAATCGATCCACGGACCTATACGAGAAGGGGCGGCCCGACCCAGTCCCTTCCAGGCGACCCGACGGCCCGCTCGATTCCCATCGGCGGGCGGCCCCTATCTGTTACGGAGAACGTTGAGCCATGAGCAAACCTCTCGACTTGCTGAAAATCGCCCAGGAAGAGCAAAGCGGCGACCTGTTCAAGTATCTCGACAGCATCTACCAGCGCTCCAGCGTGCAACCGCGCGGGATCTCGGATGCGGTGATCTGGGAGGGCGGCAACGCAGCCGGCGGGGTGAAACCGGTTGCCCATGCGTTCACCGACATGTTCGCGCTGAACGGCACCATCATGGCCCTCGACGTGCTCGGGCTGCCCTTCCTCGGCGTACCGATGATGGCGCAGTACCGTCACGACACCAAGCTCAAGTCCCTGGAATGGTTCGGCAAGCTCGACGCCACCTGCATCAAGTGGTCGACCGCCGGCGATGCCCTGGTGAACGACAACGGCAAGCAGGTGGTCGTGATGGGCAAGTCGGCCAACGCGCCGCTGCGCACCGCTGCCGGCGTGTACTGCAACGTCCGGCCTTACGGCACCATCACCAACGTGCGCTTCATGCCGGGCCTGCCGTATTCGCAGGACAGCAAGAAGTTCAAGGTCGACCGCGACAGCGGCAACATCCATTCGGAGATGAACACGCCCGGCGTGCGCATGGCCTACGCGGTGCGGCTGTTCCTCAAGCTCGTGCACGAAAACAAGCAGCTCGGACGCGTCGCGACCAAGCCCACGCAGGCGCAGGAAGATGCGGTGAACGCCGGCATCGTGCGCTGGCTGCTTCAGGGTACCAAGTTCGAGCTCAAGCGCCGCTACGCGGTGGATGCGTACGCCGAGCACAAGGCGAACGTCGATGCCATCGTCGCGCTGCTGCCGAAGGACTTCAAGGCGGGCATGGAGAACTGGGGCGGCGAGATCCACGAGCACATTTCGGACACGAACTTCGGCATCCTGCTGCACGATATGTATCAGCAGCGCAAGGCCGTGGTGTACTCGACCGACCTCGACGGCGACCGGCTGACCGACCTCATGGCCGATGCGCCCGACGTCCTGCGCGGCTGGGGCCAGAAGGTGCTCGAACACGTCAAGGCCGGCACGGACATCAACAAGGTCTGGAAGGACATGGGCTTCACCATGACCAACGGCAAGGACATGACGAGCGTCATGTACCGGATGCAGGGCGAACCGATCTTCGAGCAGACCCTGGGCTCGGCGGATGCGATGCTGCTGCGGCTGCTGGCAGGCGACGAAACCGTGGGCGGCGAGAAGCAGCCGTACGACCCGCGCATCCATTTCGTCCTGATCAACGAGGCGTACAAGGCGGCGAACCCGGACAACAAGGAGTTGCACCGCTGGCTCGACGCCCAGATCGAGACCTTCGACAAGATCTACGGCAGCAAGCGCCCGCGCTACCTCGAGGGCCACACGAAGCTCAAGCAAGCCATCAGGCCGTGGGGAACGAAGTAGCGGGCGGCGGAGCGAAGCGCGTGCCGCAGCGCGACAGCGTCGTACGCAGCGAGTTCTCCCGGCAGGCCGATGCCATGGCATCGGCCGCAGTCTTCAACGATCGCACCGTCCTTGCCCGCATTCGGGAAGCTGCGCACGTCACGCCCAATGCATGCATCCTCGACGTCGCGTGCGGGCCGGGCATCGTGCTCGAGGCGCTCGCCCCGGGCGCTGTGGAAGTCGTGGGTTGCGACATCACACCGGAGATGCTGGACAAAGCCCGGCGCCGCGCCGAGGCGGCGGGACTTTCCAACGTGCGCTTCGTACCCGCCTGGGCCGAAGCGCTTCCCTTTCCCGATGCGGCCTTCGATGCCGTCGTATCGCGCTCGGCCCTGCACCACTTTCCCGATCCGGCTGCGGCCGTGCGAGAAATGGCCCGGGTCGTTCGCAGCGGTGGGCGAGTGGTCACGGTCGACGTGATGGCGGCGGAATCCGAGGAAGAGGCAGCGCTGCACAACGCCCTCGAGATCCTGCGCGATCCGTCGCACGTGCGCATGCTGCCCCGAACGGAGCTGTACCGGGTGCTGATGCAGGCCGGGCTCGAGATCGCGAGTTGCACCGCGTGGACGAACCATCGCGAGTTCGGGGAATGGATGAAGATCACCAACGCCCCGGAACGGATCATGCCGCTCAAGATCGTGATGCGGGCACTGGCCCGCGGCGGCGCAACCGCCGGCATCGGGCTCCGGCTCGACAACGACCGGTTGCTGTTCGAGCACACCGCCGGACTGACCATCGCTGTGAAGCCCTAGCCCGCAACCCCGGCGCGAACCAAGTCGCGAGGCTCGCTTCGGTTCCACTCTTCCTCGCAGGCCTCGCGCGACGCGCCTATGCGGCCCTTGTCATCCCGTCGGCATTCGCATCAGCGTGCTCGCAGCCGGTCTTGGCTCCTTCGAATCGCGTGCGTCGAAGCGCGGGTTGACGGCGGCCAATAATTCCATGATACTCGAATCATGGAAATGAAAGGCATGCAACTGCCGCAAGCAACCGTGCGCCTGGCCGCGCTCGGACACGAAACCCGCCTGGCGATATTCCGCCTGCTGGTCCGAGCGGGCCCGCAAGGGCTCAATGCCGGCGCGATCGGGCAGGAGCTCGAAATCGCGCTACCGACGCTTTCGTTCCACCTCGCTCATCTGAGCCGGGTCGGGCTCATCACGGGTCGCCAGGAAAGCCGGTTCATTTTCTACGCCGCCGACTACGACGCGATGAACGAGCTCATCGGCTTCCTCACCGAGAACTGCTGCCAGGGTCGGCAGTGCCTGCCGTCAGTCCCAGCGGCCGCGGCGAAGACACGGCGGCGCGCTGGAGCGGCGAGGACGGTCCGCGACCGCGCCGTCGTCGACCGCCTCCCGGGCAGGGAGCGAACGCGATGAGCGCCGAACATGCGCTGACGCGCCCACGGCGCGTGGCGGCCATGAGCCTGTTCGAGCGCTATCTCACGCTCTGGGTGTTCGCCTGCATCCTGGCCGGAATCGCGCTCGGCCAGGCTGCGCCCGAGATCGTTCGGAAAGCCGGCGCACTCGAGATCGCGCAAGTCAACATCCCGGTGGGGCTCCTCATCTGGCTGATGATCGTGCCGATGCTGATCCGGATCGATTTCGGCGCGTTGCACCAGGTGCGCAACCACTGGAAAGGCATCGGGGTCACGCTGCTGGTCAACTGGGCGGTGAAACCGTTCTCGATGGCGCTGCTCGCGTGGATCTTCGTGCGCCATGTGTTCGCGCCGTATCTGCCGGCGCAGCAGATCGACAGCTACGTCGGCGGCCTCATCCTGCTCGCCGCAGCCCCGTGCACCGCGATGGTTTTCGTCTGGAGTCGGCTCACCCATGGCGATCCGTACTTCACCCTGAGTCAGGTGGCGCTCAACGACGTGATCATGATCTTCGCCTTCGCGCCCATCGTGGTGCTGCTGCTCGGCATGTCGTCGATTACCGTGCCCTGGGACACGCTGTTCGTTTCGGTCCTGCTCTATATCGTCGTGCCGGTGATCCTGGCCCAGGCCTGGCGCAAGCGGCTGCTCGCGCGCGGAGAGAGCGACTATCGGCGCGTCCTCGCGCGTCTGGGCCCGGTCTCCAGCGCGGCCCTGCTCGCGATGCTCGTGCTGCTGTTCGCGTTCCAGGGCGAAGCTATTTTGCGCCAGCCACTCGTCATCGCGATGCTTGCGGTGCCGATCCTCATCCAGGTGTTCTTCAATGCGGGACTCGCCTATGGACTCAACCGCGTGGCCGGCGAAAAGCACGAGGTGGCATGCCCGTCGGCGCTCATCGGCGCTTCCAACTTCTTCGAGCTCTCGGTCGCCGCGGCCATCAGCCTGTTCGGGTTCGAATCGGGCGCCGCGCTCGCCACCGTCGTCGGCGTGCTGATCGAGGTACCGGTAATGCTCGCGGTCGTGCGCATCGTCAACGCGACGCGCGATTGGTACTTGGGGAGCAGTTGAGCCGATCCGATTTGACAAAGGAGAGTGCAATGAGCACGCAGACCATCAAGGACGTGGTGAAGGAAAAGTATGCGCAAGCGGCGACACGGGCGCGCACGGCACGCGCGTCGTGTTGCGGCGGAAACGCCTCGGCGCTCTCGTGCTGCGATCCGATCACCTCCAATCTCTACGGCGAAGCCGAAGCCGGCGAAGTGCCGGAGCTCGCGCTGCGCGCCTCGCTCGGCTGCGGCAATCCAACCGCGCTTGCGCAACTCGAACCCGGAGAAACGGTCCTCGATCTCGGCTCCGGCGGCGGCATCGACGTGCTGCTGTCGGCACGGCGCGTGGGCCCCGGCGGAAAGGCCTATGGCGTCGACATGACCGACGAGATGCTGGCCGTCGCACGCGACAACCAGGCGAAGTCCGGCATCGCCAATGCGGAGTTCCTCAAGGGCGATATCGAGCATGTTCCGCTCCCCGACAACGCTGTCGACGTGGTCATCTCGAATTGCGTGATCAACCTGGCGGCCGACAAGGACGCGGTTCTGCGGGAAGCTTTCCGAGTATTGAAGCCGGGCGGGCGGTTCGCTGTTTCCGATGTCGTCGTGCGCGGCGAAGTGCCCGCAGAGGTGCGAAAGAGCGTCGAGCTCTGGATCGGCTGCATCGCCGGGGCGCTGGACGAAGACGAATACGTCGCCATGCTTGCACGGGCCGGGTTCGAGCAGGTCGGCATCGAACCGACGCGCATCTACGATGTCGAGGACGCGCGCCAATTCCTGAGCGCACAGGGCGTGGAAGTCGACCGCATCGCGCCGCAGGTTGCGGGCAAGTTCATGAGCGCGTTCGTCCGCGCAGTGAAACCACACGCACAGCGCTGTTGCGCGCCGCAATGCGGTGAGCGATGATCGGCCGCGGCGGTTTGCCGCCGAGGATTTTGTGACGATCATCCGCGGCCCGATGGAGCGCGCAGTTCGCGTTGCCGCCTTGCGCGTGTCGCATCACGCGGCACGCGCAGCGTGAAGCAGTCCATCTCTTTCGCACTCTCATCGGCAAGCGCGTGAACCCAAGCCCGCGCCGCCTGGTCGCGATCATGTGCCTTGCGCAGGTGCTGGTGCAGATCGGCGCCTATGCCTGGCCGGCGCTGCTGCCGACGTTCATGACGCCGTGGCGGCTCGACAACAGCGACGCGGGCTGGATCACCGGCATCTTCTACGGCGCCTACACTCTCTCGGTGCCGTTGCTGGTCAGCTTGACCGACCGCGTCGATCCCAAGCGCGTCTATCTTTTCGGTGCGGCAACCACGGCAGCCGCACACCTGGCATTCGCCTTCCTGGTCGACGGCTTCTGGAGCGCGCTGGCGGCACGCGCGCTCGCCGGCATCGGCTGGGCGGGAAGCTACATGACGGGGTTGAAGCTCTTGTCCGATCGGGTCGAAGGCCCGCTCATGTCGCGGGCGGTGGCGGGACATGCCGCCGGGGTCGGCGTCGCCGGTGCGCTCTCGTTCGTGTTCGCCGACTCGCTCGCATCCGCGTTCGGTTGGCCGGCCGCTTTTGCCGTCTCGGGTGCCTGCGCGGCGACGGCGTTCAGCATGATCCTCATCCTCGCGCCCCGCCAGCCGCGCCGCGCCGAGGCAAGGGCGCCGGCCCCTTTGCTCGACTTCCGGCCGGTGCTGCGCAATCGCATTGCGATGGCATACGCCGTCGGCTATTGCGTGCACACGTGGGAGATGAACGCGCTGCGCGGCTGGGCAGTCGCCTTCCTCGCCTTCGTCGCAGCGGGCAGCGTGGGTGCGGTCTGGATGTCACCGGCCGTCGTCACGACCGTGATGGCGCTGCTGGGCACTGCGGCGAGCGTGCTCGGCAACGAGGCCTCCATCCACTGGGGCCGCGTGCGCCTGGTGCGCATCGCCATGACACTTTCCATACTTTGTGCGGCGATCATCGGCTTCGTGGGGTCGATGAGCTATCCGCTCGCGGTCGCACTCGTGATCGCCTACGGAATCGTCATCTGGCTGGATTCGTCGTCGCTGACGGCGGGCACGACCACCAGCGCGGAACCGACGCGGCGCGGGGCGACGCTCGCCATCCATTCCATGCTGGGCTATGCGGGCGGGTTCGTCGGCCCGCTCGCATTCGGCTTCACGCTCGATCTCGCCGGCGGCATGTCGCGGGAGGCCTGGGGGCTTGCCTTCGCAGGCGTCGGCGCTGTCGTTCTGGTCGGGCAGCTCGCGTCCGAGGCACTGCGCTTGCGCGCCGGTAGGCAGGAGGCCTGACCGCTGCCCGAGCGCGGGCGAGCGATGACAGCGGCCGTCAGTGCACGAGCAGGACCGGGATGTCGCTCAGGTGAATCACTTTCGTGGCCGCTGAGCCGAGCACCAGATTGCCGACCGCGCCCATGCCGCGGGTTCCCATGGCGATCAGGTCGCAGCCGAGCTCCCTGGCGCGCCGAGCGATCGCCGGTGCCACATCGCCAACGCTCACTTCGGCCACGGGGGCAAGACCGGCGTTGCGTAGCGCCGCGGCGGCATCGTCGGCGATCTTCTGGCCGGCCTCCCTGACCAGTCGCTCGGCCTTCTCATACGGAAGATAGACTTCGGCGGCACCATACACGACGGGCGCTTCCTGCACGTTCAGGACGTGCACCTGGGCCGGCGTGCTCATCGTCGCCGAAAGCTCGAGCACCTTTTCGAGGGTGCGCTTGCCGTGTTCGGAACCATCGGTTGCGAGCAGGATCTTGAACATGCGCCTTCCTCCTGAATAGTTGCGGAATGGTTGTAACGTTATCGAAGCCGAGCACGCGGACCGTGAGTTGCTTCGGCTTCAGCGTGAGCAGCGTGATTCGCCATCGGTGCTCGTCACGGAGATTGCTCGCGCACCCGCGGCGAGATGGTCAACCGCGGCGGTAACGGATAATATCCTCGCTTGCACGCGAGGCGCGCCATCCCATGGACGGCAATTCACGTACCCTTTCCCGCCAGCAGGCGTTCAACGGTTCCCCGATCGCGAAGAAGCTCACCCGGCTTGCGACCAAGGCGTCGGCCGACTACGGCATGATCGGCCCAGGCGAGCGCGTCATGGTGTGCCTTTCGGGCGGCAAGGACAGCTACACGCTGCTCGACGTGCTGCTCACGTGGCAGGAGCGCGCGCCGTTCAAG
>JBOIEI010000304.1:0-5242 GCA_050741055.1 Burkholderiales bacterium
GCCGCCGCGGCCGTTGTTCTTTTCCGGCACGTTCAATCGCTCGATGCGGTCCGGCGTCCAGTTGGATATGGCGAAGTCATGCGATACGACCCGGCTTCCCGGGCGCATGGCGGCGAGGATGCGGGGCAGCAGGCGCTCGTTCAGCTCAGGCGAGAGATACAGCGTGAGAACCGACGCGGGGCCGAGATCGGTTGCTAAGGCGTCGCCGCGTTCGAAGCGTGCGCGCTCGGCGACGCCTTCACGCCGGGCCGTTGCACGGCTCGTCTCGACCAGGCTCGCATTCATCTCGATGCCGAGCGCAGTAGCGCCGAAGCGCTTTGCCGCCTGGATTACGATGCGTCCGTCGCCGGAACCGAGGTCGATCAGCACATCGTCGGGGCCGAGCTTCGCCATCGCGAGCATGCGATCGACCACCTGGGTCGGCGTGACTACGAACGGCGGCTGCTCGCCTTGGCCGTGCGCAATTGCGGGGTAACGCGCAAAGAGGGCGAAGCAGCAAGCCGCCAGGAAGGCTCTCGCCGCCGCCGGGCAAGACGAGCGCTTCATCGCGAGCGGCGAGCGGCTGCGCTCAATTGGCCGAAGCGCCGGCCGCCCGGACCACTTTCGCCCACTTGACCATCTCCGACTTGATGTAGGCGCCGAACTCCTGCGGCGTGGTCGGCGCAGGATCGAGTCCCTGGCTGAAAAGGTACTGCTTGATGTCGGACATGTTCAGCACCTTCACCACTTCGGCATTGAGCTTGTTCACGATCGCCCGCGGCGTCTTCGCCGGCGCGAGCAGGCCGTACCAGTTGTTGGCATCGAAGCCTTCCAGGCCTTGCTCCGAGATGGTCGGGATGTCGGGCATCATGCCCGCGCGCTTGACCGTGGTGACGCCGAGCGGCCGGATCCGGCCGCTCTTGATGTGAGGAAGGGCGGTCGCCGCGGTGGCGAAGACCGAATGCACCTGGCCCGCCAGCAGGTCGATCATCACCGGTCCGCCGCCCTTGTACGGCACGTGCGTCATCTTGACGCCGGCCATGGTACAGAACAACTCGCCGGCGAGGTGACCGGCGCCGCCGACACCGGAAGAGCCGTAGAGGAGCTTGCCGGGGCTTGCCTTCGCCAGTGCGATGAGGTCCTTCACGTTATTCGCCTTCACCGACGGATGCACCACCAGCACGTTGGTGGAGTTCACCGCCTGGGTGATGGGGGCGAAGTCGCGCACCGGATCGAACGGCAGGTTGCCATAGAGGGTGGGATTGATCGCCAGCGCCGCGATCGTGCCCATGAGCAGGGTGTAGCCGTCGGGGTTGGCCTTGGAGACGATGTGCGCCGCGATATTGCCCGCCGCGCCGGGCCGATTGTCGATCACGACCTGCTGGCCGAGCGCCTGGCTCAGTTTCTGCGCGATGGCGCGCGCAGTGGTATCCGTGCCGCCACCGGGGGCGAAGCCGACCAGCAACCGGATCGGGCGCTCGGGAAAACGTTCGGCCTGGTCGGGCCTCGCTGCGGCCAACGCCGGCACGGTCTGGCTCGCCAGGAACGCCGCCGTGGCGACAATCAGGGCCGCCCGCAGCGCGGACGGTCCGGGCAAAATTCGGTTCACTCGCTTTCTCCTCGACATGCCACGCCGCCCTGCGACGTTCGTGTTGCGTATGCTCGCGCGCTCGGCGGATTATACGGATGCGCCGAGCGCAGGCCATGCCGATGGGCACTGCTGCTTGCGGGGCTCGGTACCATGGCGCTCGCGGTGCGGCGCAGGTGGCCGCAGCGTGCAAAGGAAGCATGAAATATCCGGGCTAACGCCGATCGCCCACCTGGTCGAAGGTGTCCCACAGATCGCCGTTTACCCGCAGGATCACGAGCGCGCGCGCCAGACGTCCCAGGTAAAGAAGCTCTTCCATCGTCGCCGGCGGGAAACCCTGGCGGTCGCCGCGCGTATCGAGAACGAGGCTGTTGAGATACCCCTCGCAGTCCGGCGTTCCCCAGAGCTGCTGGATACGGGTCGAAATCCGCGGATAGTCCTCGAGCGCCGCACGCACCTGCAGGTGCTCGGCCGGGCCTTTTCTAGGCTCCACCTTCTCGTCCAGCAGCGACAGATCGGGAAACGGGTCAGCCTCAGGATCGCGCCCCGGCACCCGGTCGAGCCGTTCGGTCACCGGCGCATCGGCGGTCGAGCTGCGATAGGCGGCCGTTTCACCCTGCTGTTGGACGGTCGAGCCACGGTGACTGGACGTTTCGCCGTGCTGCTCGATCGGTCCCGCCGAGGCGGCGCTGTGCGCTTGCTGGGGCGCACGGGCCGCGGCGAAATCGTCTGCGTTGGAGGCCGCCACGGCCGCGCGTCCCGTCCCGGCGGCCGCTTCCAGGCGCTCGACGCGCCGCTCCAGAAACTCCAGGCGCTCCAGGAGCTCGTCCAGAGCAAGATTCACCGTTTCGCCTCCAGGCACCAGGACCTTGTTGTCGAGCCGGCTTGTGTTCATCGCATCAGCGCCACCCTACATTCGCGGATTCCGATTGCCGCGGCAGGAAGCGCTCTCCTTCCGTACGGTTATGTTGTCTTCGACTGCCCGAGCGGCTATGCCAATTTCATGCCGGTGCGAGCACGGTACGGCTCGCTTCCGGACGAGCGGTCGGATAGACGGCTCGTGCGGTGATTGCGGACGAATCGAGCCGGGGCTTGAGCCGGCTGGCCGGTCGAGCGCCGCCTGCCGCTCAGGTGCGGGCCGGCCGCTCGTCCCGCACGCCGAAGCGCTGAACGAAGCGCCGGTCGATCCGATCCTTCCACCGCCACACCCAGTCGCCTTGCACGGTGAAGCCGTCGCGGTTGGCGATCGCGTGCTTGCGCCCGGTGCTGAGCAGCGCGAGCGCTTCGCGCTGCGGAACGAATGGCCACAGCGGCTTCGCCTCCAGCGCGCGCAGCAGATTGGCCGTCAGCGGAGGACCCTGGCGCACGGCATAAACACCGGACTTGGGCCGCGGGTGCGGCAATACGGCGGCCACGTCACCGCAGGCGAATACGTCCAGGTGCGAGAGCGAGCGTAGCGTGGCATCGACTGCGATGAAGCCGTGCTCGTCGGTCGCGAGTCCCGACCGGCGGAACATCGGCGCCGGCGCGGCGCCGGTGACCAGCACCACGCCTTCGCGCTCGACCGTGCGCACCGCGCAACCGGCATGAACCACGATGCCTTGCTCGCGCAGGCGCCGCTCGGCATGACGGCGTACGCGCTGCGGGAAATCAGGCAGGACGGTGTCGCTTTCGGCGATGAGCCGGAGGGTTGCAGCGTGGTTGCCGCCCGCGCGCATTCGTAGGCGATGCTCGAGCGCGAGTACGACTTCGAAACCCGCGGCCCCGGCGCCGATCACGGCCAGCGCCTGACCGGGTTGTTGCGCGAACTGCGCGATGCGCCGATCGATGGCGTCAAGAAAAGCATCGATGGGCTTTACGGCGATGGCATGCTCGCGCGCGCCGCGGATCGCATCGAGCGGCGGCGTCGATCCGGTGTCGATCGAGAGCAGGTCGAATTCATGACGGCCGCCGTCGGCCGTGGTGACGGCTCGCCGCTCGAGGTCGAGGCTGACGGCTTCTTCCTGCACGAACGCAATGCCGGCCCATGCGCACAAGGCGGCGAGGTCGATGTGACTGTCGGCCACGCTGTAGTGCCCGGCGATCAATCCAGGCAGCATGCCGGAATAGGCTGCGAGCGGTGCACGGTCCATAAGCGTTACGCGGGTGGCCGGCGGACGGGTCGCGAACGCATGCACGACCTGCACGTGCGCATGCCCGCCGCCCAGCAGAAGCAGTCGCTTCGACGCCACGCCGGGACGGGTCGTTTGCGCTATCCTCGAGCGCCGTCGTAGACCGCGCCACCCGCGACCAGCTGCTCGACGTCGACCTCGCCCAGCCCCAGCTCGGTCAGGATCGCGCGGGTATGCTGCCCGAGCAGCGGCGCCGGCATGCGAATCTCGGCGATATGCCCGCTGGATTTGACCGGGTGGCCCATGGCTTTCATGCGGCCGATGACCGGGTGATCGATCTCCCGGATCATCTCGCGCGCGCGCACGTGCGGATCGCTCAGGCACTCCTCGTAGGTGTAGACGGGACCGCCCGGCACGCCGGCGCGATCGAGCCGCTCCCACCAGTGGGCGGTGGGTTGCTGCACGAACACCTTTTCGATCTCGTCCTGCAACGCATCGACATTGCGCAGCCGCGCTGGCAGATCGACGAAGCGTGCATCGGTCAGCCATTCGGGTTTTTCCGCCACGCGCGTGCAGAAGCTTTCCCACAGCTTGCTGCTGTTCGCGCCAACGGTGACGTAGCCGTCCTGTGTCTTGTATGCCTGGTACGGGGCGGAGCGGCGATGACGCGTGCCGGTTGCGGTCGGCCGTTCGCTAGCGCCGAAGAAAGCGCCGAACTCCCAGAAGGTCCACGCCAGTCCGGCGTCCACCAGCGAGGTTTCCACGTACTGGCCCTCGCCGGTCTTGAGCCGGTGGATGTAGGCGCCGAGGAGCGCGTAGAGCAGCGTGGCGCCGGCCGCGATGTCGTTCATCGCGATGCCGACCTTGGCCGGGCGCCCGCCCGCCTCTCCGGTCATGCGCATGATGCCGGTCACGCCCTGGGCGACGATATCGTAGCCGCCTTTGGCGGCATACGGTCCGCTCTGGCCGAAGCCGGATACCGAGCCGTAGATCACCGCCGGGTTGATCTTCTTCACGGCTGCGTAGTCGACGCCGAGCTTCTGCTTCACGTCGGGACGGAAATTCTCGACGACGAAGTCCGCCTGGCGCGCGAGCCGGTTGAAGATCTCCATGCCCTGCGCGCTCTTCAGATCGATCCCGATCGAGCGCTTGTTGCGGTTGAGCACGGCGAAGCAGTACGACTCGCCGTTGGCCTTGGGCTCGAACCGGCGCGACATGTCGCCGTCGGGGAAGCTTTCGACCTTCACCACGTCCGCGCCCATGTCGGCCAGCATCAGGGTGCAGTACGGGCCCGACATCACGTTGGTGAGATCGAGCACCTTGGCGCCTGCGAGGGGAAGTGTCATGGCGTTCTCTCCGCTTTCTCTCGAACGGTGGATTCAGAAATGTCGGGCCGCGGCGACCGGCACGGTGGCCGGATCGAAGACCAGCTCGAGAACTGTGTTGTGCCGTACGCGTCCGTCGAAGCGACGCAGCGTCGTATCGAGCTCGTCCTGGCTGCGAGCGCGAACGAACTCCCAACCGTACAACGCGGCCAGGCCGGAGAAATCGAGCACTGGCGGCT
>JBOIEI010000305.1:0-5316 GCA_050741055.1 Burkholderiales bacterium
GCTGCGGCCCATCGCTGCCTGCTCCTCAATGAGCAAATCCTGCTTGGCCTGCTCGTCGGCGGCGAGCCGTTTTGCCTCCTCGCCTTCCGTTTCGAACTCCTTGCGCAGCACCGCGATATGGGCTTCCAGCGCTTCGCGCTTGCGCTCCCGCTCGCGCAGCTTGGCTTCGAGCGCCTGCTGCCGCGCCACGGCGGACGCTTTCTCACGGGCTTCCTGGGCCTGCCGCATCGACCCGGTGAGGACGCCTTCCGCCCCCAGGTAGACATCCAGCAGATCGATGCCCTTGTCGGTCAACAGAAACTCGCGGATCTGGTTGGAGTGAGCCATCCCGCGTGACTTGAGAATGTACATGGCCCGGTTGCGCTCGCCGCCGAGCTCGATGTCTCGCAGCAAGAGCCAGGTGTCGACGATCGAGGACATTTCCACATCCGTGCTCTCCAGGGCTTCACCGCCCGAGGTCAGATGGGTCACGAAGGCTGTGGTCCCTTCCACTTTCAGGAAGTCGATCAGACGGGTCAGCATGGCGGTCGCATCCTTGCGGCTGCCCGCCTGGATCAGGCTGCCGATGGGATCGAGGATGACCACCTGCGGGCTCAATTCCTTGATCAATTTGTGGAACGTCGCCAAGTGCATCTCGAGCCCGTAGAGGGTAGAGCGCATGGCATGGAAGTGCAGCAAGCCGTTCTTGACCCAGGGCTCCAGGTCCAGGCCGATCGAGCGCATATTGCGAATGATCTGCCCCGGCGATTCCTCGAACGCGAAGTACAGGCAGCGCTCCCCCCGCTGGCAGGCGGCGTGGGCGAAATGCGCCGCCAGGCTGCTCTTGCCGCTGCCCGCCGTGCCCGAAACGAGAACGGTGCTGCCCCGGTAGTACCCGTGGCCGCCCAGCATCGCGTCCAGCCGGGGGACGCCGCTGGAAATCCGCTCGTCCGAAACCGCGTGCTGCAGGCGCAGCGAGGTGATCGGCAGGACGCTGATGCCGTCCTCGTCGATGAGAAACGGGTATTCGTTGGTGCCGTGCGTGGTGCCCCGGTACTTGACGACGCGCAGGCGCCGGGTGGAAACCTGGTCGATCACCCGATGATCGAGCAGGATCACGCAGTCGGAGATGTACTCTTCCAGGCCGTGGCGGGTCAGTGCGCCTTCGCCGCGCTCGCCGGTGACGACGGCGGTGACGCCCTTGTCCTTGAGCCAGCGGAATAGCCGGCGAAGCTCGGCCCGCAAGACGCCGGCATTGGAGAGGCCGCTGAACAGCGTCTCGATGGTGTCCAGAACGACCCGCTTCGCCCCGATGCTATCGATGGCGTGGCCCAGGCGGACGAACAGCCCTTCGAGGTCGTAGTCGCCCGTTTCCTCGATCTCGCTGCGCTCGACGCGCACGAAGTCGATGAGGAGCTTGTTCTTCTTGCCTAGCTCCTTCAGGTCGAAGCCGAGGGAGCGGACGTTCTGCGTCAGTTCCTCGGCGTTTTCCTCGAAGGCCATGAATACGCCCGGCTCACCGTACTGCGTGGCGCCGCGCACAAGGAACTCCATCGCCAGCAGCGTCTTGCCGCACCCGGCGCTGCCGCAAACGAGCGTCGGCCTTCCACGCGGCAGACCACCGCCGGTAATCTCGTCCAAGCCCGGAATGCCGGTCGCCGTCTTGGCCAGGCTTCGAGTCGTCAACTTGGTGCTGCTGGTCGCTTTGTTCATCACTTTCTCGGGCTTGCCGCCACCGCGACGCGTACTATACGCCTCGTATCCCATTCGAGCGGTCACGAGGGGGCGCCAATCCAGGTAAGGAGCGAGCGCGGCGAAATCGGCGCTACTTGAGGATACGCAGCAGGTTGTTGAAATCATCGGTCCAGAGCGAGAGCCGCGGCGGCATCTCGACCTCTGTCCGCGCCCGCACCAGCGCAGTACTCTGCAGAAAGCTCCGGTCGCGCGTCACCAGCGTCCAGTCGGTGCGCGAGTAGCGTTCGTCGCTCTCGTCCGGATCGTGCTCGACCAGCACCGACGGCATGCCGTTGGCGTCTGCGATCATCTTCACCACCGGCGGCAGATCGAGATAGCGGTTGGTGACGTGAAAGGCGATGATGCCGTCGGGCTGCATATGCTTGCGGTATACGGCCAGGGCTTCGCGCGTGATGAGATGCACCGGGATCGAGTCGCTGGAAAACGCATCGATCACCAGGATGTCGAAGCGCTGCGGCGGCTCGCGTTCCAGGGTCAGGCGCGCATCACCCAGTGCGGTTTCGATCGTCGCCCGGCTGTCGCGCAGATAAGTGAACTCGGATTGCGCGACGGCGAGCACTTGCGGATCGAGCTCGTAGAACTTGAAGGCATCGCCCGGCTTGCCCCAGGCGGCCAGGGTGCCCGTGCCCAATCCGATCACGCCCAGGCGCAAGGGCCTGTCGCGATAGTGTCTGATTGCCAGCCCGATGCCCGAATCCGGACCGTAGTAGCTGGTCGGCTGCCGGCGCAGGTGCGGCTCCTGGTACTGCTCGCCGTGCATGATGACGCCATGCATGAGGCGTCGCGCGGCGTTCGGATCGCCGGGCGTGCCCACGTCCTGAACGCGCAAGGTGCCGTAAAAATTGCGCATCATGAGGCTGGTGCCGCGCGCGAGCTCGTCGATGTACTCGTAGACGTAGTAGCCGCACACGATGCTCACGCCGAGCGCAGTCGCGGGAATCCATCTTGGCAACGGCCACAACAGGTGCACCGCGAGCAGCCCCGTAACAACGAGGGCGATGCCGAACTCGTAGTAGGTAACGAAAGCGAGCGGCGCTATGACGCCGACGAACAAGCCACCGAGCGCACCGCCGAGCGAAACCATGAGATAGAAGCGCGTGAGGTAGCGAGGCGCTGGCTTGAGGCCTGCCAGCTCGCCGTGATAGAACATGCAGCACGCGAACAGCCCCGCACAATACAGCGGCACGGCGTCGGTCACCTCCATGATGTCACCGCCCGCGTT
Source organism: Burkholderiales bacterium (assembly GCA_050741055.1). GTDB lineage: Bacteria > Pseudomonadota > Gammaproteobacteria > Burkholderiales > WYBJ01 > WYBJ01. The sequence continues at coordinate 2,957 of JBOIEI010000305.1, forward strand.
GAGTCCCCACGCCATCGCGACCAGAATGACGGCGAGCGGCCCGAGAAAGAACCGGCGCTGATACCAGCCGCGGCCTTCGAAGCACAGAATGAAGGTGAGCAGGTACAGGATGAGCGGCAAGATCCAGAGAAACGGCACCGAGGCGACGTTCTGAGTGATGTGATTCGTCACCGCCAGCAGCATGTACGAGCCCATGGCCGAGAGCAGCAGCCAGATGGCGTAGTCTCGCGCCGCGGGTGGCGGCGCCGAAGGCTCCGCGGGCTGAACGTCAGGCGTGCCGTGCGCGTGCACCGCCGAGCGCAGGCTGAAGAAACCTGCGAACGCGCATAGCGCAACGAAGACGACGTAGCCGGCGCTCCACACCAGCGACTGCGTGCGGGTCGGCGTCCAGGGCTCGATCAACGGCGGATAGGCCACCAGCGCAGCCAGCGAGGCGAAATTCGACAACGCGAACAGGCGGTAGACGGTGCCGGTCGGGAAGCTGCGCGCGAACCATGCCTGTACCAAAGGGCCTGTGGTGGAGAGCAGGAAGTACGGCAGCCCGATCGTCACGGCGAGCAGGCCGAGGATCTGGGTCACGGGATCCTCGTCGCCTGCGGGCTTCCACACCACGTCCGGGATGATCGGCAGCGAGACGAGGCTCAGCAGCAACAGCGCGGCGTGCAGCCGCACCTGCGAGCGCGGCCGCAGGTGGCGCGTGGTCCAGTCCGAGTAGGCATATCCGAACAACAACAGGAACTGGAAGAACACCAGGCAGGTCGTCCACACCGCGGCCGAGCCGCCGAACCACGGCAGAATCTGTTTGGCGATGACCGGCTGGACCAGGAACAGCAGAAAGGCGCTGACGAAGATCGTGGCGGCGTAGAGGATCATAGATTGGGGGGCCCGTGATCGATCTGATTTCCGGTCACTCCCGCAGGCGGGAGGTGCGGCGAATTCAGTCACACCTCTGCATTCCCGTTTTCACGGGAGCAATGTCATTGCGAGCATGCAAGGAAACATAGGCGATCAGGGTTTGACGAACTTCAGCACGAACTCATCGTTCGGCTGCGCCGGCTTGAACACAATCCGGTCGCGCGGATCGTTCGGATTGCGCAGGAACCCGGCTTCGTCGACCAGCTTGAAGCCGGCGGTTTCCACCTCCTTGCGCACGAGTGCTTCCTCCACCCGGTGCAGGGACTTGGATTCGCTGATCCCCGTACCCGGACGGCCGGAGTGATCCGCAACGACGTAGTGCCCGCCACGCTTCAGCGCGTCGAACACAGCCTTGTTCATGCGCGCCCGGTCGGCGCCGGTCCAGCCGGTGTCGTGATAGGTGAACATGAACGTGACCAGGTCGATGGACCCGGGTCGAACCGTCTTCGGCACCGGATCATCGAACTCGGCGACGTGATGGGTCACGTTGCGCATCGCGGGGCTCTTCAGGCGCGCATCGAACCGGCCCTTGAGGAGGTTCTTGACGAAGTATTCGGTGTTCTGCGCGTAGACATGGCCGTTCGGGCCGACGCTGCGCGCCAGCAGCTCGGTGGTATAGCCCCCGCCGGCGCCCAGATCGAGCACGCGCATGCCGGGGCGCACATCGATGAACGCGAGCAGTTGCGGCGCCTTGCGCCGGCTATCGTTGGCGCGGTCGGCCTCGGTGCGGTCGGGCGCAGCGAGAATCGCCTGCACCTGGCTTTCGCCAAGGCGCGGCGGCTCGCTGGCGCAAGCGGCGATGAGGTTCAGCACGAACACGCTGCCGAGTCGGGACAGGAATGCCTGGGTCATTGCTTCCTCCGCGAAAGCGCAGCGCCGTTGCGGACGCTGCATCGATCGTCGTTAGAATGGGTGCGCGAGTGAGCCTGGAAGCGCACCGGCCGCGCTTTGCTCGCAGGGTTCGCAACGTGCAAAGCGGCCGAATTCTACCGCGAACCCACGTACGGCTTGATAGATAATCGCGAATTTCATACCGAGGCAAATCGTTGGAGCGCGCATGAATCACCCGTTCCGCGCGCTGCGCCACCGCGATTTCCGCCTGTTCGTGCTCGGGCAGGGCGCCGGCATCCTGGGCTACTGGATCCAGCTGCTCGCGGTGCACTGGCTCATCTACCGGCTGACCGGATCGGCCTTGCTGCTCGGCGCCACCGTGTTCGCGGCGCAGATCCCGGTGCTGCTGCTCGGGCCGATCGCAGGCGCGCTCGCCGACCGCGTCGACCGGCACCGGGCGTTCGTGGTCGTCCAAAGCCTGCAATTGCTCCAGGCGGTCGCGATGGCGACGCTGGCTTATCTCGACGTGATCGCACCCTGGCACATGATCGTCCTGACGCTTTTTCTCGGCATGACGATCGCAGTCGAGTTGCCGGTGCGCCACGCCTATCTGC
>JBOIEI010000306.1:0-2329 GCA_050741055.1 Burkholderiales bacterium
GTGCTATTTTCGCCGCATGAGGTCGGACGCCGAATCCCCGGCGATTCGCCACCCGCCTGGGGGCGCGGCACCCGCGCACAGTCCATCGCGTCATCCGTCTCTTAGGGAGCCCTTCGGCATTGGCCGAGCAACGCAAGAAACTTCGCTTAGGCGAGCTGCTGGTCCAGCAGGGCCTGATCACGGACGATCAGCTGCGCATCGGGCTCACCGAGCAGAAGTCGAACAACACCCCGATCGGGCGCTAGCTCGTTCGCCTCGGGTTCGTCACCGAAGCGGCGATACGCGACGCGATGGCGCGGACGGTCGGCCAGGAGTCGATCGACTTGTCGCAGGTCGTGGCCGACGCCGAGGCCTTGCGCCTGGTGCCGCAGGAATTCGCACGCCGCCATCGCGTGCTGCCGATCGCCTGGGATCCGGACGAGCGCGCATTGACCGTCGCCACCAGCGGCCTCTTCAACGTGGTCGCGCTCGATCAGCTGCGCGCCATGCTGGGGCAGGGGGTCGTGCTCAATACCCTGCTGGCCGCCGAGGCGCAGCTCGAGGACTGCATCGACCAGTTCTACGGCTTCGAGCTCTCCGTCGACGGCATCCTGCGCGAGATCGAGACCGGCGAGATCGACTACCAGAGCATGCAGGCGATCGGCGACGAGTACACCCAGCCGATGGTGCGGCTGGTGAACGCGCTGCTGGTCGACGCGGTCAAGCGCAGCGCCTCCGACATCCACCTCGAGCCCGAGTACGCCTTCCTGCGCATCCGCTTCCGTATCGACGGCGTGCTCGAGCAGGTGCGCAGCCTGCACAAGACCTACTGGCCGGGCATCGCGGTGCGCATCAAGGTGATGAGCGAGATGAACATCGCCGAGACGCGCGCGCCGCAGGACGGGCGCATTTCGCTCACGCTGAACGGGCGCCCGATCGACTTCCGCGTCTCCACCCAGCCCACCATCCACGGCGAGAACATCGTGCTGCGGGTGCTGGACCGGGAGAAGTCGATCATCAGCCTCGACAAGATGAATCTGGCGCCCGAATCGATGCCGAAGCTCAATCTCATGCTGGCGCGTCCCGAGGGCATCCTGATCGTTACCGGACCGACCGGAAGCGGCAAGACCACGACCCTGTACTCGCTGCTGGCCGAGATCAACGACGAGACGGTCAACATCATGACGTTGGAGGACCCGGTCGAGTATCCGCTCAACCTCATGCGCCAGACGTCGGTGAACGATGCGATCAAGATGGACTTCGCCAACGGCATCCGCTCGATCATGCGCCAGGACCCGGACATCATCCTGGTGGGCGAGGTGCGCGACAAGGAAACCGCGGAGATGGCGTTCCGCGCCGCGATGACCGGGCACCAGGTGTTCACCACGCTGCACACCAACTCGGCGCTCGGCGCCTTTCCGCGCCTGCTCGACATCGGCATCCAGCCCGACATCATGTCGGGCAACATCATCGGCGTGATCGCCCAGCGCCTGGTACGGGTGCTGTGCTCGTTCTGCAAGGAGGCTTATTTGCCCTCCCCGGAAGAGCGCCGGCTGCTGGGATCGCGCGAGGTGGGCGAATTGAGCCTGTACCGGCCGGTCGGCTGCAAGCAGTGCGCCGGCAAGGGCTTCAAGGGCCGCATGGCGATCATGGAAATTCTGCTCATGGACGGGGATCTCGATGAGCTGGTCGCACGCCGCGCCACGACTCGGGAGTTGCGCACGCTCGCGCTCAGCAAGAGCTTCCGGCCGCTCGCGGACGAAGGCATTTCGCGCGTGCTCGACGGCAGCACGACGATCGGCGAAGTGTCCCGGGCGGTCGATTTGACCGGCCGCTACACGTAAACATGCAGCATGGCCTCCTTCACCTACAAGGCGATCGACAAGCAGGGCCGGCCGGCACGCGGCTCGCTCGATGCGGCCAACGAAGTCGACCTCGAGCTGCGGCTGCGCCGCATGGGGCTCGACCTGATCACCTGCCGCATGCACGAGAAGCGTTTCGCGCGCCACGCCCGCGGCAGCGTGTCGCGCGTCGACCTCATCACCTTCTGCATCGACATCGAGCAGATCACCCGCTCGGGCATCCCGCTCATCGACGGGCTGCGCGACCTGCGCGACAGCATGGAGAACCCGCGCTTTCGCGAGGTGCTCACGTCCGTGATCGAGGACATGGAAGGCGGCAAGGTACTCTCGCAATGCCTGGCCGCGCACCCCGAGGTCTTCAGCGTCGTGTTCGTGAGCCTGGTGCGCGCAGGCGAGCTCGCGGGCACGCTGCCGGAGGTCTTCGGAAGCCTGGCCGCGTCACTGCGCTGGCAGGACGAGTTGAACTCGATGACCAAGCGCCTGATGAT
>JBOIEI010000307.1:0-18046 GCA_050741055.1 Burkholderiales bacterium
CGAAGCCGGAAGTGAAGCCGCCGCCTCCGCCACCTCCGCCGCCACCGCAGCCCAAGGTCGAGGTCAAGCCCGCGCCGGAGCCAAAGCCCGTCGCCAAGCCCGACATCGCGCTGGAGAAGGAGAAGCAGGAGAAGGCGCGGCGCGAGCACGAGGAACGGGAGAGGGAACGGCAGAAGGCCGAGGCGCTCAAGCGCGAGCAGCTGGCGAAGGCCGAGGCGATCAAACGCGAGCAAATCGCGAAGGCCGAGGCGAAGAAGCGTGAGGACGCGGAGAAGCAGAAGCTCGCCGCGCTGGAGCGGGATCGCCGTGAAAAGCAAGACCAAATCGAAAAACTGAGGCGTGACCAGGAAAAGGCAGTCGAGGCGTTGCGGCAGCAGCAAGCCTCGGCGCAAGCGAAGATGGTGGACGAATACAAGCGCCGCATCAGCGACAAGATCCGGCGCTACGTGGTGAAGGATCCCTGCGCGTCGCTCGGCAATCCCGAGATCGTGTTCGAGGCCATTCTGCTGCCCGACGGCAATACGTTGCAGCCGCCGCGCATCAAGCGTTCGAGCGGCAGTGCGGCTTGTGACGACGCGGTATTGCGCGCGGTGATCCGGGCGCAGCCGCTGCCGTTGCCGCCGGACCCGGTGCTGATGGCGCAATTCCGGGAACTCAACCTGAATTTTCGACCTAATGAGTGAGCGATATCATGGTGGAGCCTCGATGAGCGCCGTTGCTCGCCCGCGCAGGCAACGTTTTCGAAATGCAATCTTCGCCGCTGCGCGTTGCAGCCGCATCCTTGCGACACCGGCCTTGGCGGTGTATGGCCTGCTGCTTTGCCTCCTGGCGCTGCAGCCGGCGATGGCCGCCCTGACCATCGAGATCGTGGGCAGCGGCGAGCGCCAGATTCCGATTGCCATTGCGCCGCTCGCGGGCGAAGGGACGTTGCCGCACAACATCTCCGAGGTCGTTGCGGCCGATCTCACCCGCAGCGGGCTCTTCCGCGTGATCGATGCCGGCGGCATCACGCCGATGCCGGTGGAGCCCGGCGACATTCGCTACCCCGACTGGAGCTCGCGAGGCGCGGAGTCGATCGTCATCGGCGCGGTCGCCCAAGCGGGCAGCGGCCGCTACGAAGTGCGCTTTCGCCTGATGGACGTCCTCAAGCAGACCCAGCTCGCGGGCTTCAGCTACACCATCTCCGCGGCGCAGACGCGCAATACCGCGCACCGGATCGCCGACGTCATCTACGAGAAGCTCATCGGCGTGCCCGGCGCGTTCGCAACGCGCATCACCTACGTGGTGAAGCGCGGCTCGCGCTACGAGCTGCAGATCGCCGACGCCGACGGTTTCAACGAGCAGACCATCCTCGCCTCCAACGAGCCCATCATCTCGCCGGCCTGGTCGCCGGATGGCAACCGCATCGCCTACGTGTCCTTCGAACAGAAGAAGCCGGTCGTCTACGTGCAAACGCTTTCCACCAGCCAGCGGCGGGTGCTCGCAAATTTCCGCGGCTCCAACAGCTCCCCGGCATGGTCGCCGGACGGGCGCCGGCTCGCCGTCGTGCTCACGCGCGACGGCAACTCGCAGATCTACAGCATCAGCGCCGATGGCGGTACGCCCACGCGCCTGACCAAGAGCGGCGCCATCGACACCGAGCCGAGTTTTTCGCCCGACGGACAGTGGATCCTGTTCACCTCCGATCGCGGCGGCAGCCCGCAGATCTATCGCATGCCGGCAAGCGGCGGTCCGGCCGAGCGGATGACTTTCAGCGGCACGTACAACGTGTCGCCGCGCTACGGCCCCGACGGAAAGAGCTTCGCGTTCGTCCAGCGCGACGAGGGGCGCTTCAGCATCATGTTGCAGGAGATCGGCACCCGGCAGGTGATACCGCTCACCAACGGCGGTATCGACGAATCCCCCAGCTTCGCACCGAACGGACGCATGCTGCTCTACGCGTCCAGCCAGGGGGGGCGTGGTATATTAGCCGCCGTTTCCAATGATGGCCGGATCAAGCAGCGGGTCACGGCGTCATCGGGGGATGTGCGCGAGCCTGCATGGGGTCCGATGCAGAAGGGGTTCTGATGATCCTGGCCGGCACGTCGGCCGCGGAACGAAGCGCGGCGAAGCCGGTCCATTCCAAATTATTCCAACAACGGGAACGCGCCATGACTCGAATCCTGGTTAGTGCAGCACTTGCCATTTTGCTTGCCGGCTGCGGCAGCACGGATGTCAAAGAAGAAGGTGCGCCGGTCGAATCGAGGAAGCCGGATACGACTGCACCCCCCGTGACCCAGGCGCCTGCGCCCAAGCCGACGACAGGCTCGATCACGACCGAGTCGGTTGCCGCCAACCCCCTCAAGGACCCCGGGAACATCCTCTACAAGCGCACCATCTACTTCGACTACGACAGCTCGGTGGTGAAGGAGGAGTACAAGCCGCTGGTAACGGCACACGCGAGGTTCCTTACGGACAACCGCGGGCGTCGGGCGGTCATCCAGGGCAACACCGACGAGCGCGGCAGCCGCGAATACAATCTCGCGCTCGGCCAGCGCCGTGCCGACAGCGTGAAGAAGATGATGATGCTGCTTGGCGCAAGCGACAACCAGATCGAGACGGTGAGCTTCGGCGAAGAAAAGCCGGTGGAGATGGGCAGCACCGAGGGCGCCTGGACCAAGAACCGCCGTGCCGACATCATGTATGACAACGAATAGGCAAGCGGACGGCCGCATTGCCGTACCGGCTTGCACGGCGTCACGTTTCCGTTCATGACCTTTCCGCCGGGCGCGCCATACGACACACTTCCCTCTCCCAGCGGGATCGGGGGTGAGGGAAGCATGCTTCTCCACCCCCCCTCTGGGACGGGGGGTGAGGGAAACATCGCCCTGGGTCGGAGTTGCGCACGCAAGTATCCCCACCTCGCCTCCGCTCTGGTGGCGATTTTCGGCCTCACGCTTGTACCTTTGTCTTCCAATGCGGCGTTGTTCGGGGACGACGAAGCCCGTAACGCCATCGCGGTGGAGCGCAAGCGCGTCGATGAAGTCTCGGCCCAGGTTGCAGCACAGCGTCAACAGCTCGATGCCATCAACACCCGCCTCGGCAAGATCGAAGAGGCGACGGGCAAGAACCAACCGGTGCTGGATCTCTTCCGCGAGATCGAGGGCCTGAAGCAGGAGCTCGCCCGCATGCGCGGGCAGATGGAAGTGCTGAACAACGGCATCGAGCAGGCGCAGAAGCGGCAGCAGGATTTTTACGTCGATCTCGATACACGCCTGCGGCGGCTGGAGAGCGCTTCGGCACCGGCCGCGATGGGCGGCATTCCGTCGGGACCCGGCGACATGACGGCAGGCGGAAAGCCGGGCACGGCGCCGCCTGCAACCGCCGCCGGTACCTCCGGAAGCGCCGAGACGCGCGCGTACGAAGCCGCGCAGAACCTGCGACGCATCGGCAACTACCAGGGCGCCATCGTCGCCTTCCAGAATTTCCTCAAGCAACACCCGAAAAGCCCGCTCGCGCCGAGCGCCCAGTACTGGATCGGGGATTCGTACTTCAACATGCGCGACTTTCGCCTGGCGATCTCGAGCCAGCGCTTGTTGCTCGCGTCCTACCCGGACAGCAGCAAGGTACCGGACGCGCTGCTGAACGTCGCGAGCTCGCAGGCCGAGCTGGGCGAAACCGCGGCCGCGCGCAAGACCATGGACGAGCTGGTCGCCAAGCACCCCGGCAGCGACGCGGCCGAAAAAGCTCGGCGGCGGATGGCGAACGTGCGTTAGGCGGGGGCACGAGCAGGCTTTCTTCTTCGTTCTGCCTGTGCGGTCGGAGGCCTAGCCCCGATGAAATGTCCGGGCTAGCTCACCGACATCCTGTTTCCGGTGCGCGTGCTTGCACCGCGGGATGACCTGATCGAAATATGCCGACGGCGGCGCAAGCGCCACCTTCGTCGCTGCGCGGCGTGTGCTCGTCTGCGCCCGGACACCCCACGATAATTCCGAGTATCCTTTCCGCCTTGGTCTGGGAGGCCAGCTTTTTTCATGGAATTCACGGTTCACCAGCAAGTCCTCTGGGCGGTTTTTCTGGTCGCGGTCGTCATGGGCGCGGTGGCGCACAAGACGCGCTTCTGCACCATGGGTGCGGTATCGGATTGGATGAACATCGGCGACACCGGCAGGATGCGCGCATGGCTGCTCGCCATGGGTGTCGCCATCGCCGGCGTCCTCTTGCTTCAAGCCACCGGCAAGGCGGCCATTCCGGTCGACACCTTTCCTCCCTATCGCACACCGAACTTCGCCTGGCTGCGCTACCTCCTCGGCGGATTCATGTTCGGTGTGGGCATGACGCTCGGCTCGGGCTGCGGTAGCAAGACGCTCATCCGTGTTGGCGGCGGCAATCTCAAATCCATCGTCGTGCTCATCTCGGCGGCCGTGTGCGCCTACTTCATGATCTGGACGGACTTCTACGCGCTCGCCTTCAATTCGTGGATCGCGCCGACCAATCTCAACCTGGCGCAGCACGGCATTCGAACGCAGGCGCTCGGCGACGTGCTGGCCGGGCTCGCGGGCAACGGCGACGGCGCGCGCTGGAACGTCTGGCTCGGATGGTTGCTGGCCGCCGCCATCGCGGCATTCGTGTTCGCCTCGCGCGATTTTCGCGCGAGCTTCGACAACATTCTCGGCGGGGTGGTGGTGGGACTGGCGGTGGTGGCCGGCTGGTACATCACTGCGGGCGCACTCGGCCAGGAGTGGAAGGAGTTTGCCGAGATGTCCGCAACGCCGCCGTCGCGCGTAGAGGTGCAGTCGTACACCTTTATCAGCCCGATGGCCGACAGCTTGCACTATCTGAGCGACCCGAAGAATTTCGGGCTCATCAACTTCGGCATCATGGGGTTTGTGGGCGTAATTGCCGGCTCGGCGCTGTATGCGGCGGCGAGCCGCAATTTCCGCCTCGAATGGTTCGCGAATCGCGCCGACTTCGTCAACCATGTCGCAGGCGGCGCCCTGATGGGCATCGGCGGCGTGCTCGCGATGGGCTGCACCGTGGGCCAGGCGATCACCGGCGTCTCGACCCTTGCCGTCGGCTCGATCATGGCCTTCGGCGCAATCGTGGCCGGCTCGGCCGCGACTATGAAATACCAGTACTGGCGGATGATGCGGGACGATTGAGGATTGGTTGGCCTCAACCTCGCTTGCTATAATTCGCCGCCTCTGTGGGTCGTTAGCTCAGTTGGTAGAGCAGCGGACTTTTAATCCGTTGGTCGCTGGTTCGAGCCCAGCACGGCCTACCAAGAAATCAATAACTTAAGCTCGCCGCGCTATGTCTACGTCATTTTTGGGCAACGCGGCTGGCACAATGTCAGCGCAGCACCACATCCTCTCAAACGCCACGCCTTTCATCCCACTGATATTCCAACGAATTCTCGCGTCGAATTCGGTTCGCGTGCTGCGTCGAGATGGATGAATAGTCCGTTGGTCGGGCAGGCGCCCACACAATGCCATGTCGTCTGAGTTTGCCTTCGATGCCGTACGAATGCTACGGTATTAACTGGAACGAGGGCGGTGCGCGCGAATCTTCTTGCGACTGCAGGCCGGCGGGCCGCTTCTGCTCAACCCAAGCGCATCTAAACCCTTGCAAGCCAATCAATCGGACAAAGTGAGTGACGCTGGAGTAGCCCGCGCCGACGATGATCGGCTCACCGGCACCGCGTGCGATGTCATCGTGATCGGAGGCGGGCCCGCGGGCTCCACGATGGCCGCATTGCTCGCGCAACGCGGTCGAAACGTCGTATTGCTCGAAAAGTCGAAGCATCCCCGGTTTCACATCGGGGAATCGTTATTGCCGCTCAACTTGCCGCTGTTCGAGCGGCTCGGTGTCGGCGGCGACATTGAGCGGATCGGGATGCCAAAATACGCTGCGGAGTTCGTATCGCCGTGGCACGACGGCTCCAGCACCTTCGAGTTCGCCAACGCCATCGACAAATCTTTCCCTTCTGCCTATCAGGTACGCAGATCGGAGTTCGATGACATTCTCTTTCGCAACGCCGTTTGCAGGGGAGCCACGGCAGTCGAGCAGTGTCGCGCAACCGGTGTCGAGTTCAAGGCGGGTGGTGCGTTGGTCACGACGCGCGGTAAGAGTGGCGAAGAGCGCGTATATGAAGCGCGCTTTGTGGTCGACGCATCCGGACGCGATACGCTGCTTGCCAACCAGTTCGGCACGAAGCGGCGCAATCGCAGGCACAACAGCGCGGCGATGTTCGCCCACTTTTCCGGCGCGGCGCGACTGCCCGGTAAGGCCGAGGGCAATATCAGCCTGTTCTGGTTCGAATACGGCTGGTGCTGGCTGATTCCACTGCACGACGGCATCGTCAGTGTCGGCATCGTGTGTTCGCCTACGTACATGAAGTCGCGGAAGACCGATCCGCAGCGCTTTTTCTACGACAGCATTGCTTTGGTACCTGCGCTCGCGGAGCGGTTGCGGGAAGCGAAGCTCGTCTCGCCGGTAACGGCGACAGGCAACTACTCTTACTCGGCCGATCGCGCGACCGGGCCCAATTACCTCATGCTAGGCGATGCATTCGCGTTCATCGACCCGATGTTTTCGACCGGGGTCTACTTCGCCATGCACAGCGCGTTCGTCGGTGCGGACGTGGTTGAGGCATGCCTCGATCGTCCGAGAGAAGCAGCCCGCGCGTTGAAGGCCTACGAAGCGATGATGCGTCGTGGCCCCAAAGTCTTTTCATGGTTCATATACCGTGCCACGACGCCGACTCTGCGTGACCTCTTCATGAAACCGCGTATGCCGAACGTGCAGGCAGGACTTCTATCTGTGCTGGCGGGGGACGTTTACCGCAACACGCCCATACGCGGCCGGCTCATGGTGTTCAAGGCCGTCTACTACGTGAGCAGCGTGATTCACCTGAAACGGACTGCTCTGGCCTGGTTGCGGCGGAAGCGTGCGCTGCGTGAGGCATTCGCTGACTAGGCGGCCCACCTTGCCGTGCGAGGGCCGTGAAAGCACGCACGCGCAGTCGCAACTCCGAAGCTCAAAGCATCGCGCCGTTGATCGAGATCACCTGGCCCGAAATGTAGGCCGCGCGTTCGGAACTGATGAATGCGACCAGATCGGCCACCTCGAGGGGTGTGCCTGCGCGCTTCATCGGGACCAGCGCTTCGATCTGTTCGGGAGGAAAAGCGTGCGCAGACATCGGCGTCTCGATGATGCCCGGGGCGACGGCATTCACGGTGATTCCGCGAGCCGCGACCTCACGTGCGAGCGAGCGGGTCGCGCCGTGTAATCCTGCTTTGGCGGCGGCATAATTGGTCTGACCCCGGTTGCCTGCGAGCGCCGCGACTGACGAGATGTTCACGATACGGCCCCAGCGAGTTGCGATCATGGGCAGCATCAGTGGCTGAGTGACATTGAAGAAGCCGTTGAGAGACACGTCGAGAACGCGCGACCACTGTTGCGTCGTCATGCCGGCCATGACGGCGTCTTCGTGTATGCCGGCGTTGTTGACAATGATCTGGATGGGGCCCGCGTGGAGTACGTTCTGTAGCTGGGCGGCCGTTGCGGCACCATCCGTGACGTCGAAAATCAGGGCCTGTGCCGATCCGCCGTGCGCGACGATTTCCGCCGCAAGCGCCTCAGCCTCTGAGCGATGCTCGCAGGCATTCACATAGACGTGATTTCCGTCCTGTGCGAGGCGGCGGCAAATGGCGGCGCCGATGCTGCCACTTCCGCCGGTTACGAGAGCGCGTCTCATTGTTGAGCGCCTTCAGCGTTCAAAACGACGATCAGGCTACCCCTCGACACCTCGGCGCCCAGGTGTTCAATCGAGAAACGATACAGTGCGCCGTGAGCATCACCTACTACCTGCTCGGCGTTGACGATGAGGTCGCCTTCGAGGTCGTCGAGATGTTGTCTGTGCCACACGACGTCGCGCGCGCTGACGAGATAGCCAGCACGGGGTTTCCCTGACCGCATGCACGCGAGACTGCCGTGAATCGCCATCGCCTGCGCTGCGTACTCGATCCCGCACACGGCAGGCAGGCGCCCGCGACAACTCAGCGGGTTGTGCTCGTCGCGATGCGTGCCGGTAGACGCACAAATTGCGCGCTCCGACCAGCTTCGAACCTGGTCCAGCAGACACATCGCTCCCGCATGCGGGATGAGGCGGGCGATCTCGCTTCTGCTCAGAGACACGGTGTAACGGCGAGGTGCAGTTGTCTAGCGCCATGCTGCAGACGGATGACGTGCGTGAAATTGCGCGCCAACGCTGCGAGCAGCGGCAACGAGCGAGCGGCGGGTACTCCGACCCTCAGACTCTCGAGGCCTGGGTCATCGAGCTCTGTCGTCGCTTCGGCTCCGGTCGTCAGTTCGAGGTCGACTCTTGCGAAAGCGTGCGGCGTTGCGCTGTTTGTGATTATGAGCGCAACGCCGAAGCTGCCCGCCAGTGGCCGCTTCGCATGTAGCGGCTGCGGATACGGCTGATCGTAAGCGACTAGCGCAATGGGGGCGTGCTCTGCTGAAACCTGCGCTGCGGCATCGAGGAGGCCTGCGGCGAAGCTGGCATCGTAACCGCAGAGGCTTGTGGACGCCGCGTGAGACTGAGTGGCGATGCTCCAGTAGCCGGCGGCCGCGTTGTGCACCGAATTATGGAAACGCGTGGGCGAAATCTGGCGCTCGTCCGTCGCGAGCGTTTCGAAGATTTGATGAACGTTCTCGCCGTCACCGCTCGATGAGGTGAACACGGTCGCGGTAGAAGCGGGCTCGCGGCTTGCGTGCTCGAAAGCTTCACGCGCGACCGCGAGTGCGAGCTTCACCGGCAAGCCCGCTCGGCGGCGTTCAGACGCCGGCAACAAATCGTTCGGCGGCAGGGAGAGCGCTGCGGGACGATAGGGGTCCTCGCCTGAAAGCACCGTGCGACTCGCTGACCAGCCTTGCAAGCCGGGACCGACGAGACCGATGCCTTCCACGAATACGCTGATCAATCGGCCGATCCCAGGACGAGACTGCAGTTGCTGCCTCCAAACCCGAACGAATTGCTGATGACGCGCCGCACCTTCGCCTGCTTACCTGCAAGCAGATAATTGCTCCCGAGCGTCGGGTCTATGTTTCGGACGTGCAGACCAGCCGGTAACCAGGCATTTTCGATCGCTATTGCGCAGATGATCGCTTCGCTGATCCCCGCAGCGCCCAGAAGATGTCCGGTCGCCCCTTTCGTCGAACTGCACGGTGTGCGCCGTCCGAAGATAGCAGTGACCGCTTTGTCTTCGCTGGCGTCGTTCGTGCGAGTGCCCGTGCCATGCAGATTGACGTAATCGATCTCGTGCGCCGCCGTGCCCGCCGCGTCGAGTGCGCGCTGCATCGCGAGCTTCGCGCCGAGGCCTTCCGGATGCGGACTCGACATGTGGTAAGCGTCTGAGCTTTCACCCGCGCCGAGCAACAGCACTGCGCCCCGTGTGTCCGCCCCGTTCACCTTGCGCAACAGCGCGAACCCGGCACCTTCGCCAATCGAGATACCGTCACGTTCTGCATCGAAGGGCCGGCACGGCTCCCGTGATAAAAGCTCGAGCGAGTTGAAACCATAGAGCGTCGTGAGACAGAGCGTGTCCACGCCGCCAACGATGGCTGCGTCGCAAATCCCCGCCGCAATCATGCGCGCCGCGTTGCCGAAGACCTTGGCACTGGAGGAACATGCCGAGGAGACGACAAAAGCTGGTCCTTCCAGGCCCAGATAGCGCTGGGTGAAGTCGGCGACCGAGAAGCTGTTCTGCGTCTGTGCATAATGGAAATCGTCCGGAAGCGCTCCCGTTTCCGAGTCGCGCCGTCGATACGCCAGCTCAGCCTGAAGCAGTCCGGAAGTGCTCGTGCCGATGAAAACGCCAATGCGCTCCGGACCGTACTGGTCGCGCGCGTCCGCGACGGCCGCCCCGAATCCGTCACACTCGAGCGCCAATTGGGCAAGCCGATTATTGCGACAGTCATATCCGGCGAGCTCGGAAGAGATGCGAACATCGTCCAGCGCCTCGACGCGGCCGATGAAGGTATCGAGCGAAACCGTCTCGAAGTCGCAGCGACGCAAGCCGGAACGTCCGGCTCGTAACGCCTCGAGCATTGCGCGTCGGCCGACGGCGAGGCCGTTGACAATCGAGTAACCGCTGATGACGAGCACCTGCACGGCGAAAGGCGAATGAGAGTTGGCGACGACCGCCCCGAATCCGGGGGCTCGCTGCAATTATACGGTACGCGTCACTGCGCAGAGCAGGGCATACGACCCAGCAAGAGCATGTTGCAAAACAGAGTGCCCGCACTCATCGGTTGCATCTCGACCTCGAGCCCGAGCCCCTCCAGCGTGCTGCGCCATTCGTCGGCAGTACGGTAGTGCAGCTGTTGGCCGAAATGGCCACGCGCGGTTTCTAGGAGGCGTTCGGTCAGATGAGTCAAGTGAAACCGCATGCCGGACTGGCGATCCGCTTCGCGCAGCATAAGCAGTCCCTTCGGGAGCAGGGCATCCACGGCGCGTTTCAGAACGCGATTCTGTGCCTCGGGCTCGAGGTAGAGCAGCACATCGACGAGAGCGATCACCGACGATTCCGGAAAGACGGCCGCTCTGGCGTCTCCGCACTCGATTTGGGCGGGCATGTCGAGGGCGTCCAGGGCGCGATGGGCAATCTCGACACGGCGGCGGTTCATCTCGATGCCGCGCATTTCCAGATGACGCGGCGGCGCGGGCCAGTCCTCGGGCCACTGGCCGCTGGCGTACTCCCGGCGTGCTGCGGATAGAAGCGCCAGTAACAGACCTTGGCCGCATCCAATGTCCAGCAGGCGACCGTTATCGGGAAACAGACCGCGCCTCATGACGCTCAAAAAGAGGGGGTCGTGGCGCAGCTTCCCGCGCGCGAAATGCCACGCGAATCTGCCGGATTGGCGATAGCCGCGTGTCGCAGCATCGAGCAGTCGCTCAAACCGCGGGGTCATCTCGACGCTCATGTGGCTTCTGAGAAACCCGGCGCCCATGCGCCGGAACGAGTATGGCCGATAGCGCAAGGCTCAACACTGCGCCTACCGCTACGGTCGCGCCGATCTCCCGCAGGATCGGCACGCTCGAGAGCGAGAGCAGCCCGAACCCCACCACGGTGGAGAGGTTCGCAAACAGCAGCGACACCAGCGTGCGGTCTCGGTCCTGCGGAGCGGCTGTGATACGGTCGAAGAACAACGAGTAGTTCGAGCCCACTGCAACGACGAGAAGCAGACCAACCAAGTGGAAGATGGAGAGCTTGGTTCCCGTCATGAGAGTCATCGCAGATGTGATGATGACGGCGGCAGCGAGCGGCAGCACGATAGAAATGATGCGAGGTGGCGAACGACGCGTGACGGTAAGCAACAGCACGATCGCCGCTACACCAGCGAGTGCGTTCCGGAACGCTTCCGCCCGATAGCTTCCATAGAGCGCGTCTGTTTCGCGCTTCAGATCGATCACCATTGGCTCCCACCGGGTTACCGGCGCGACTTCCGCAGCGACCGCCTCGGCATCGCGGACGCCTCGAAGAGGCACCATGACGAGGAAACCCTCGCCACGCTTCACCAGCAGCGAATCGACTTTCAGCGCAGCCGCCGTGTCTTGTAGATCGGCTCGGATCAGCAGCGGCTGCGTTTTCGCTGCAGCGATGTCGCGTAAGAAGGGCTCAAATAAGCCCGTGCGAAAGGGTAGTCCCCGAGAAGCGTCGATCAGCCGCTCGCGTAAGACATCGGTCGCCGGCAACGCGCTCTGGCGCGCGCGCTGGGTCCGTGCGCTTGGCAGGTATGTTGCGGGCGAATCGAAGCCCTCGAGCGCCCCGTTGGCGACGGCCTGCTGAAGCCGCAGTCCAACGTCTTCCGCGGCTTCGAGTGCGCCTTGCTCGTCGGGCGCACTCACCACCACCATGTGGCGCACGTCAGGCGCACCGATGGCGCGGCGCAACTGCTCGTCCAGCGCTTGCTCTTGCGGCGAGATCGGACTGAGCGCCGCGATATCGTTCTGCCACAGCGAGCCCGCATGCATAGCGATATAGGCGCCGCACAAGACTATGATGAGCCATGCGGCGTAGCGCGCGGCTTTCGCGCGGTCCGCCAGGCGCTCCACCGGCGGTGCGAGCACCGTTACGGCTCGCGCACTGAAGTTTGCTGGCACGAGGGCGGGCAGCACCCAGCGTGTCACAGCCCCGGCGACGATCAGTCCGGCGATCGAAAACAGGCCGAGCTGCGCGAGCCCTGGAAATCCCGACAACAGCATCGCGCTGAAACCGCAGATCGAGGTGAGCATGCCCAGCCTCAAAGTGGGCCAGATACGATCGAGCGCACGGTGAGAGGGTGCGGCGCCCGACGTTTGTGTAAAGAGATAGATGGCGTAATCGACACATTCGCCGATCAGCGTGGTACCGAATCCCAGCGTGATGCCATGCACAGATCCGAACCCGAGGCTCACCGCGCTAACCCCTGCAAGCGCGCCCGTCGCTACTGGGAGCAGGCCCAGGCCCAGCACGCGCCACGAGCGATAGAGTCCCCCTAACATCCCCGCAATCAGCGCGGTGGCGATGAGAGAGAACCGTAACGCATCATGCTTAATGCGCTCACGGGCTGCGACGGAAAAGACACCGGGCCCCGCCAACAGAAGATGGACCCCCGCTCGCGTTGAGTCCGCGTTCCGTGCGCTAAGGTAGGCGCTCCGAATCGCCCTCAACGCGTTTTCCTGTGCATCGATGTCGTAGCCCGGCGCACGAGTCTGCGCGAGCAACAGCGCGCGATCGCCGCCCGGCGAGAACCAAACGCCTTCGCGCATCGCCGGCTTCGCGCCCGTTTCCAGCGGCTCGAGAAGGTGCATGAGTTCGCCGGTCGGATCGCTTGGTAGGACACGCTGCAGAAACATGCCGGCAGGAGAGCCGAGCAGAGTCAATGATTCCTCGAGTTTCTCCCGCAACGCTTCGGTCGAGAAGTGCTCGGGCGCAACGGCCGGGCTCAGAAGGTAGCGATTGCGCCAGAGGTAGTCCCGGTCCTTCTCCGTCCCCACGTCCTCGCCGTTGCGGAAAGACGTGAAGGAGGGATCACCGCGCAGAGTCGCGGCCATCGCCTTGCTCATTCCGGCGAGCACAGCCGGCTCGGCGTCCTCGAGGCCCACCAGAACGAGCCGTGAGACCACGCCGTCCCGAAGCTGGTCGACGAGAACCTGCTGCACGGGAGAGGGTGAGCGCGGCAGGAACGCGGAGAAATCGGTGCTGAATTCCGTGCGGCTCACGACAGCGACGCACGCGACCACAAATGTCAGCCACGCGGCGATCGCCCACCTCGAACGCACCGACAGGCTCACTGCGTGACGTCCGTGATCGTCATCAGCGAGCGATCGCCGTGCCTTTCGTGAATTTCGATCGTGCGTACCTGATTTCTGCTACCGCCGATATCGATCTCATCGACGACTGTCTGCAGTCGCCGGTCACGCGGCTTGAGCGTCAGATGCCAGTTCCGCTCTTCACCTCGCAGATCGACATCATAGAAGCGATGGAGCCTTTTCAGGTCCCCCGCCAATGTCGCGCGGATGCTCTCGACGAAGGCCCAGAGCACCGGCTGCTCTTCGAGCATGATTGTGCGGCTGCGGCCTTTTGCCTTGTCTTCAATCCTGAGCGTCTTCTCGTCGAGCACGAGACTTTCGAGCCTGGGCTTGAGCGTATGCTTCTCGAGGCGTCCAGGCGCCGTGTAGATGAGGATGCCGGAGAGCTCTAGTGGGCTGTTCAAAACCGCGAGCTCCTTGCGCTCGACGAACCTCGCTTTCGCGCTCCGGACCTGCGCAAGATCGTGCATGAGTCGCTCCAAATCCCACGCGCCGTCATGAGGGGCCGTCCCTGCTCCTGCCCACGCGCCGAAACTCCAGAGAATCAGGGCCGCGGCATGGGCGAGAATGGCGAAGCGTCGACAAAGACGCTTCGATGTGCCGGCCAGTCGCTCACGCCCAATAATCATAGAAGTTGAACCAGTTGTAGGGGGCAATTTCGACGTAGTGCTCCAGGCGTTGAACATACCTGCGCAAGGTCTGTTCGATCACTGCCGCCCGGTTCTTGCGGTCGACACCGCGCATATCCGCGAGACGCTCGAAATGTATGACGTAGCGGTTGCCGCCGCGGAACAGGCCGAACATCAGCACAATCGGGCGGTTCAGCATGGCGGCGAGACGAAACGGGCCGACAGGTAGCCGCGCCGGCTCGCTCAGAAAGCTGCATGCCATCGTGTCGTCACCGGTGATGGTGCGGTCCGCGAGCATGCCGACGAACGCACCAGCATCCAAGGCGCGCTCGACTTTCAACATCGAGTCCAGGTGGCCCAGAGGAATGATCTGCAGCGGCAGGTTTGGATTGATGGCCTCCAGCACCGCGTGCAGCTTCCGCCCATTCTCCTCGTAGAGCACCATTACTACATCGAGCCCGCGGGCGTGATGCCCCAGCGATCGTATGACCTCGAAGCTCCCCATGTGGGCGCCGACCAGAAAACAGCCTTCGCCGCGTGCCGCTTCTTCGGCGACGATTTCTTCGTTGAACGTGCGGATCGCAAACCGCGAGTACTCGCCCTTCAAAAGAAAAACACGGTCCAGGATGGTCGACGCGAAGGTGTGATAGTGGCGGAACATGTCGCTGACGCGCGGCTCACGCCGCAGCACTTTGCGCAAATACTTTCGCGATGCCGCTCGCGCTCTGACCGAGAAGAGCAGGAAATATCCCGTGATCGGATAAAGAATTAGCCGCGCCGCAGGTCGTCCGAGTGTGAGCGCGATCCACGCATAGACGCGCATCACCACAGTCTGACTACGCTCCGACTGGCCGGTCCAAGCGGGGCGCGGCGCTTCACCGGAGCGGCTTAAATCTACGAGGCGTCCCACGTACGCTGCGGCAGCGGTTACGGCTCGTTCGCGACGAGCTCGTTCACGAGCGCGGTCATCGCGTCGCGCGGCAATTTCCCGGTGGAGTTGCGCGGCAGAGCTTCGACGAGAGTCAATGGGCGCGGGAGGAACGCGGCATCGATTCTCTGGCGCAGTGCATCGAGAATGCTCTCAGCGCTGATGCCCGGTGCGACGGCAAACGCCATCAATCGGGGAACCGCCGACGGCGACTCGTCTTCCGGCATGATGAAGACGCCGTCACGCACACCCTCGATGGAATTGAGGTGGCAATTCAGATACGCGAGTGAGGTGCGCTTCCCGGCGATGTTGACCAGGTCGGCATTCCTGCCATGGAGCAAGAAGCGTTCGGAGTCGCGCAATTCGACCACGTCGTTCAACAGCACTTCGGTCTCGACATGTCCGCCGGCGACCCAGGTTCCCTTTTCGTCCTGCCGAAGCCGCAGGCCCTGGAAGGTACGCCACTCGACGCTCTCGACAGGTCGACGGGTCGCGACCTGGCCGGCCTCCGTGCAGCCGTATATCTCCTGAAGTGGTGCGCGGAACCGCGCTTCACCCTCCGCCGCAAGCTGCGGGCTCAGAGGCGCGGTGGCACAGATGAGCCGATCGAGGGCGGGCAGCGGAGTGGATTCGCAAAGCAGGGCACGAAGATGCACTGGCGTGGTGACAAGCGCGCGTGGCCGCGGAAGTGCTTCCAGGGCGGTACGGATATCCGCTGGATAGAAGGGCCGCTCGGCCACGATGGCGAGGCCGCCATGCATTGCGATGAGAACGGTCGATTCCAGTCCGTACATGTGCTGTGGCGGTACGGTACCGACGATCGCGGCGGCTGAATCCGGATCGAACTGCAGCCGCTCGAGCTCGGCCACGCCGCTCTTAACGAGCCCGCCCCAGGTTTTTCGATGCGGCACGGGTTGGCCGGTCGACCCGGAGGTGAATAGGTAGGCTGCCGTCTGTGCAGCGGGCACCTGCGGCACAGCGTTGAACTCAAGACCGGGATTTCCGTCCGCTTGAATGTCGGCGAAGTGCACGGTTTCCACCGCTACGGGCGAATCATCTGCTGTATCGACCACGCAGTACACATCCGCGTGGCGTTCCTTGAGCTGCCGAACCAGCTCGGGAGTGTAGTTTGGCGGGAGCAACGTGATCTGTCGTTTCAAGAGCGCGGCCGCGAATGCCACGGTAAACCGATACCGGTCCCGGCAGAGATTCAGTACATGCTGCCGCGACGGAAGCAGTGCAGCCAAGTTCGACGTGTCGCGCAGGAACGCGCGCACGGTAATCGCCGTGCCCTGCCGATAAGCAAATACTGCGTCCGGGCCTTGCGCTCTCAGGAGGGGGATATCAGCCATTCGAGGGCACGTTCGGCACCGCAGATGCCGCATCGGTCGTGGAAGGCGAGCGTCTTTCCGTGAACATTCGAATCCCTGCCCAGATCGAGACGTGGGGAAAGTCCCGATACCGCAGCACACGATAGAGGTATTCGCTCACGAACGTCGTCGCGACGAGCATCAGGCTGCCCATAGTGACGAAGAACGACCATGTTTCGAGCGACGCCCAAACGAAGAGCGCTGCCGAAACGATCAGCTGTACCGCGCATACGATGCACCATACGATCGTTACCCGCCGCGTGTAGGCTTCCAGATAGTCGGGCAACACCCGGTGCGCCCTACGTGCAAACGCGGTGATGAGCGGTTCGCGGCCGCGCGTAAGAGTCCGTCCGAACACCCAGAGCAGGAACAAGTTGATGCCCGCATGCGGAGCGCCCTGGAAGAAAAGCACTGCCGGCCCTGCCGCGTCGTTCGCTGCGACCAAGTAGAAATGCACCAGCCACTGGTACACGAGGCATACGGCGATTGCCAGAACGGTGCATATCCACGCCGGGCGCCTTTGCATGCTCAGCGCGGACGGTGCTGCTGAACGTGGTCGGTCAGACTGCGGAGCGAGCGGAAGATCTTGAGGTTGTTCTCATCGTCCGCCCGCAGCTTCACACCATATGTTTTCGAGATCATCAGCGCCACTTCGAGGATGTCGATCGAGTCAAGCCCGAGCCCTTCGCGGTAGAGCGGCGCCGTCGGATCGATCTGATCGGCCGAGATCTCCAGGTTGAGAGCCGAAACGATCAATTCGGCGAGCTCACGCTCCGCTGGCGTGGCAACGGCCTGCTCTGCCGGAGTGTCTGACAAGGTCTTGCTCATAATTCGTCCTAGTTCGTTCAAAAGGATCGATGTAGCCGCACCTCCCCGGTGCCTTCCGTACGGCGTACGGCCAAACGAGTATCCATCTATTATAGCTGCGGCGCTCATGAACCGCTGTTCGCTTGCACTCGGTGGCGGGATCGGGACCGAGAGGAAAACCGTGGTGACAAGGTTTGCCCATTACGGCTATGATCCGCGCCGTTTCCGGGCCGCGGCGCCTCCAGGCGCCGGCGCGGCGCGTGCACGCGATACCGGCATCAGGGCGTGATGCGCCGTCCGCAGGAGTTACTCGAGAAAGGAGAAGGAAAGATGCGTGTAACAGTGTGGCGGCTACTGGTGCTGGGTCTGGCGGTATTGCTGGGTGCGTGCGCCGTGACCCGGCCGGTCATGAACGTCCATAATGCGCCCGTGAACGCCTCTAAGGCGAATCCATCTCTTGACGAGATCGGAAAAGCAATCGTCCGTGCCGGCGCCAGCCTGGGCTGGCAGATGAGCCCGAAGCAGCCCGGGCACATGGAGGGAAGATTGGCGCTCCGCACGCATGTCGCGGTGGTGGACATCAACTACGATCGTAACTCCTACAACATCGTTTACAAGGACAGCACGAACCTGAATTACGACGGGAGCAACATCCACCGGAACTACAACGGGTGGATTCAGAACCTCAACAAGGCAATACAGGTGCAGCTCGCCAATCTCTAGTTGTCCAATGCAGCCCCGCCGCGCTCATTCCATTGAGCGCGGCGCTTGTGGCGCAGGACACTGCTATGCCCGGTCCCGCGCCCCCTTCACACTCTGGCTCGCCACACGCAGAGCCGTCATTTGACGCCAGCCACATCGCTGTCGTTGTCCCGGCCTTCAATGAAGCGCGGAGCATACGCAGCGTCATCCAGGGCGTACTGAGGCAAGTGCGTCACGTCATCGTCGTCGACGATGGCTCGACCGACGGTAC
>JBOIEI010000308.1:0-5638 GCA_050741055.1 Burkholderiales bacterium
GAAGAGCATTTGAAGCGTGTAGAGTGGGACGAATGGCAGTTCCCGGTAAGACTGTATCCCTTTACTGCTGTGGAAGCGGTTACGCCCGAGAAGCCGATCGCGATCGATCCCAAGACCGCTTTCGGGCGACCGGTGATCATTCGCGCCGGCGTCTCGACGGCTGCCATTGCCGAACGCATCGACGCCAACGAGACGGTAGAAGATCTGGCGGCCGACTACGGCTTGACGCCGGCCGAAATCGAACAAGCGGTACTGTTCGAGCGTGCCGCGTGAGCCCATTGTTTTCTTCACGGATCGCGATCTCGGGCCGCGATTCCCCCAGATCCTTTCCGCTGCTGGTCTGGATGTAAGGCGTCATCAAGATCTGTTTGCGCCCGACTGCGCTGACGAGGTATGGCTACGCGCCGTCACCCGGAATGGCTGGGTTGCGGTCAGCCACGACACGCGCATTCGCTACAAACCGAACGAGCTCGCTGCGGTGCGAGCGAGCGGTACCCGGCTGCTCGTCGTAATCGGAAAAGCGCCTTATCCGGAGCTCGCGAAGCACTTCGTCGCGACCGCACCCAAAATCATCGCGCGCTGGAGCAAGGTCATAAAGACTGCGAACATCAAGGTGAATTAGCTGCCACGGCTTGCGCGGACGCCGCGAGACCGTGGTCTAGAATAGGGTCGATGCCCTTGCGAGGTGCCCCATGCTTCGGACCGCTTGTCTTCTCGGTATCGCCTGCGCAGTTTCAGCCGTGCCGGCGCTCGCCCAATCCTGGCCGGCCAAGCCGATCCGCTGGATCAGCCCGTTCGCGCCAGGCGGCGGCGCCGACTTCACGTCGCGGGCAATCGCTCAAAAGCTCGGCCCCGCGCTCGGGCAGCAGGTCTTGATCGACAATCGCGGCGGCGCCGGCGGAATGGTCGGTGTCGATCTCGCGGCCAAGTCGGCGCCGGACGGCTATACCCTGGTCCTGGGGACAATCGGCCCGATCGCCATCAACCCGAGCCTGTATTCGAAGAAGATGACCTACGATCCGATTCGCGACCTCGCGCCCATCAGCCAGGCGGCGGTCGCGATCAACGTGCTGGTCGTGCATCCGTCGCTCCCGGTGCGCAGCGTCAAGGACCTGATCGCGCTCGCCAAGTCGCGTCCCGGTGATCTCAACTACGGCTCGTCGGGACCGGGCGCGGCCGATCACATGGCGGGCGAGCTCTTCAACACGCTTGCCGGCGTAAAAATCGTGCACATCCCGTACAAGGGCGGCGCGCCCGCGATGCTGGACCTCGTCGCCGGCAACGTGCAGCTCATCTTTTCCACCGTATCGACCGCGCGCGCCATGATCGAGGCGAAGAAGGTGCGCACGATCGCGATTGCCGGAAGCCGGCGCTTCGAGCTGATGCCGGACTTGCCCACCGTCGCCGAGGCGGGCCTGAAAGGCTTCGCGACCGACAACTGGTACGGCGTATTCGCGCCGGCCGGCACGCCCGCGCCGATCATCGATCGGCTGCACGCCGAAGTCGTCAAGGCGCTCGCGGCGCCGGACTTGAAGAAGCAGCTGCTCGGGCTCGGCATCGTCGCGACATCGAGCGCATCACCGAGCGCATTCGGTTCTTACATCGCGGCGGAAACCGCGAAGTGGGCCAAGGTCGTTCGCGCTGCGGGCATCAAGGCCGAGTAGGTCCGCGGGCGACGCCGAGACGTCCAGTACCGTAGCGCCCGGCAGTCGAATTCCTGACCGGATGCCGTTCGGACATTGCCGCCTTTGCCGTGCGGTCCGGATCGTTGTCCGCGTGCGCCGTCGTGCGGGATCACGCCACCGGGCTGCGAATATCCTGCAGCATCGGCCGGGCGAAGTTCTCCAGCATGTTGTCGGCGCCCTGCATGAGGCAGATGCGCACGCCATGTTCGCGCATGCGCTGCACGCGAGCGACCATGCGCTCGTGCGTGGTGTAGTCGTAGCCCATGTTGGCGGCGACGGCGATGTTGCGCTTGGAGGCTTTTTCCACGATCGAATCGAGCGCGCGCCACACGTCCGGGTGCTCGTATTCGAAGGCATGCCCGAGCGCCTTGCTCAGATCGGTCATGGCAAGCATGACGATGCGCAGGCCGTCGAGCGCGAGGATCTCGTCGATCTCCTGCATGGCCGTCCCCGCTTCGACGTGCGGCGCAAACACGGCGACGTCCTTACTTTTGGCATGCATCGCCTTGAACGTCTCGTTCGAATTGGGATACTCCCCCGTGCCGGAGCGGTGCCAGTCGTTCGCCACCTCCAGGCACGCCCGCGCCTGCCGGGCGGAAGCGATCGATGCGC
This sequence comes from Burkholderiales bacterium, assembly GCA_050741055.1. GTDB lineage: Bacteria > Pseudomonadota > Gammaproteobacteria > Burkholderiales > WYBJ01 > WYBJ01. The sequence goes on from JBOIEI010000308.1 coordinate 2,298, forward strand.
CGACGATCTCGATGCCAAGGCTGAAGGCGCGCTGCACGTCCACCGTGACCTGAAGCGACTCGGTGCCGCCGAGCCACGGGTTGGCGGGCACGCGCACCCAGGTGGTCAACCCGACCGCCTGCGCGGCACGGTGGATGTGATCCAGCTCGCGCCAGTCCAGGGCGGAGAACATCATGTCGGGCCGCACGAAGTCGAACCCCGCGCGCGCGATTGTCGGCACCCAGCTGGGACCGCCCTTGATCCATACGCCAAGCGCCATTTCGCCTGCGCCCAGCCGCTCGAACAATTTGCTCATAGCGCGACACCGCTTCCTGTGAGTTTGTCCAAGAGAATACCGACAGTCGTTCGCGTTTTACGCGATACGCCGAGCAATTTTACTCAGGACGCCGAGCACGACCAAAAAAGTCTTCAAGCATGCGCCAGCACGGATACGCATTGAGCGGGCCAACGCACCGGTCCCGGCCGAGTCGCCAAGGCGCCTGCGGGCACCGTCATTGCAGAAGGGCATGACGCTACGCGGTGGGCATGACAGCAATTGCCGATGGCGTCGGCGTTCCTCACGCCGTCCATTGATTCGGGCACGATGGACGCCCGGTCGGCACTGCACTAGCATGCAGGGGCGGTCGACCCGCGCAACTCGTGAACGAAGCAAACGATCGGTTTTCGATGCCGGCCGCGCAACCCGCCCACCGTATGAACCCGGATTGAATCGAAAGAACAGCCATGCGCATCGGACGCGGACGTGAAAGCTCCAACGTGGAAGACCGCCGCGGCATGCGCTTCGGCGGCAAGAGCATCGGCCTCGGCACCATCGTACTGGCGCTGGTCGCCATGTACTTCGGCGTCGACCCTTCCATCGTGCTGCAGGGCGGCTCGCCCGGAATGTCGGTCGAGCAGCAAGGGCCCGCGCCGGCGCCACCGGCCGACGACGAGGCCGCGCGCTTCGTTTCCCAAGTGCTGGCGGACACCGAGGATACCTGGCGCGAGCTCTTCAAGCGCAACGGCATGCAGTACCGCGATCCGAAGCTCGTGCTCTTCAGCGACGCGACGCCGACCGCCTGCGGCACCGGGCAAGCGGCCATGGGACCCTTCTATTGCCCCTCCGATCAGAAGGTCTACATCGACCTGTCGTTCTATCGCGACCTGCAAACACGTTTCCGCGCGCCCGGCCAAATGGCGCAGGCGTACGTCATCGCGCACGAGGTCGGCCATCACGTCCAGAACCAGCTCGGTATCGCGGACAAGGTGCGACAGCTGCAGGCGCAGTCGCGCGACCAGGCACGCGCCAATGCTCTTTCGGTGCGCATGGAGCTGCAGGCCGATTGCTTCTCCGGCATCTGGGCCTACCACGCCAACCGCACGCGCCAGATCCTCGAACAGGGCGATCTGGAATCGGCATTGACCGCGGCCGCGGCCATCGGCGACGACCGCCTGCAGCGGCAGACCCAGGGCCGCATCGTGCCGGAAAGCTTCACGCACGGCAGCTCCGAGCAGCGGGTGCGCTGGTTCCGGCGCGGCTTCCAGAGCGGCGATCTGCGACAATGCGACACCTTCTCCGGGCCCGTTTGATGGATGCTCAGTAAAACGCTGCAGCCCGCACGAATCGCGTTCGACGCGGGCGGCGCGCCCTACTCCGAGGACTTCACCGACGTCTATCACTCGGTCGATGGCGGGCCGGCGCAGGCGCGGGCGGTCTTCCTCGCGGGCAATGGATTGCCGCAACGCTGGCGCGGGCGGCGCTCGTTCACGATCCTCGAAACCGGGTTCGGCCTTGGCCTGAATTTCCTCTGCTGCGCCGGCGAACTGCTGGCCGACCCGGATCGGCCTTCGCGCCTGAACTACGTCGCGGTCGAGAAGCATCCTGCACTGCCCGGAGATCTGGCGCGCGCGCACGCACGCTGGCCGCACATTGCCGGCCTGGCGGAGGAGCTTCGCCGCGCCTGGCCGGCGCCCCTGCGCGGCTTCCATCGCATCGACCTGGCCGGCGGTCGCATCGCGCTCACGCTGCTCTTCGGCGATGCGGTTGAAATGCTGTCGGAGCTCGACGCGCGCGCCGATGCGGTCTTTCTCGACGGCTTCGCGCCGGAGAAAAACCCCGAGATGTGGTCGGACGTGCTGTTTCGACAGCTTGCGCGGTTGAGCGGCCCGGGAACGACTGCGGCCACCTGGTCGGTCGCGGCAACCGTTCGCGCACGCTTGCAGTCGGTGGGATTCCAGGTCGACAAGCGGCCAGGGTTCGGCCGCAAGCGCGAAATGCTCGGCGCCATCCGCCCCGGTGCAGTGGCTTCTCGCGGATCTGCCGCCGCGCGCGAGCGTCATGCCGTAGTCATCGGCGCGGGGCTCGCCGGCAGTTGGGCCGCACACGCGCTCGCCTCGCGTGGCTGGACCGTGGATCTGATCGAGCGTCACCCGGAGCCGGCGCAGGAAGCCTCCGGCAATGCAGTCGGCGCAGTGCGACCGGCCTTGAACCTGGCCGATAACGACAACGCTCGCCTCGCACGCGCGGCGTTCCTGCGGGCGACGCGAGTGCTGGATGGCGATCCCGCTTGGTCGCAAGCCTATCGGCGAACGGGCGTTCTGCACGTCGCGACCACGGCGCAACAGGCTGGCCGCATGGCTGCCATTCTGGCCGCACACGCCTTTCCGCCGCAATACGTGCGCTGGGTCGAGACCGATGAAGGTGCACGACTCGCAAGGCACCGCGTCGCCGGCCCCGGGTGGTGGCTTGCGGACGGCGGCTGGGCACGGCCGCAGGCGCTATGTCGCGCTCTGCTCGGCCTCGGCGCCGATCGCATCCGGGCGCAATTCGGCAGCGCCGCACACGACTTCGTGCCCTCGCCGGCAGGATGGCGCGTGCGCGATGCGGGCGGCAAAGTGCTCGCGCAGGCGCCCGTGCTCGTGCTCGCCAACGGCTACGACGCGCGCCGGTTCGACGTGGCGCGTTTACCGATGCTGGTCGGCGTACGCGGCCAGGTGAGCTTCGTTCCACCGGCGCCGAACCGAGTGCTCGACATCGTCGTTTGCGGCGACGGCTACATCGCGCCGCTTCCCGGCGGCGGCCACTGCGTCGGCGCGACCTTCGAACCGGACGTCGAAGCGGTGGACCTACGCAACGCCGATCATGCGAGCAATCTCCAGCGCGCGCAGCGCATGCTGCCCGGCTTCGGCCTCGGTCTCGATCCCGCGCGCCTCGGCGGCTGGGCGGGATTGCGCGCGGCTACGGCCGATCGGCTGCCGGTATGCGGCGCGTTGAGCTCCGCCGACACCTCGAGCGGCGCTTCCAACTGCTATATCTTGGCCGGCATGGGCGCTCGTGGACTGATCTGGGCGCCGTTGTGCGC
>JBOIEI010000309.1:0-3086 GCA_050741055.1 Burkholderiales bacterium
GTGAAGAAGGAAACCGACGAGGCCTCGCGCAAGCGCCTGGAGCTGATCGACGGCGAGATCGAGCGCCTGTCGAAGCAGTATGCCGACCTCGAAGAGATCTGGAAGGCGGAGAAGGCGCAGGTGCAGGGCTCGCAGCACATCAAGGAAGAGCTCGACCGGCTGAAGAACGAAATGGAAGCGGCCAAGCGCAAGGGCGATTGGCAGAAGATGTCGGAGATTCAGTACGGCCAGATTCCGCAGCTCGAAGCACAGCTGAAGGCGGCCGATAGCAGCGACAAGGCGAACGCGGCGCGACCGCGGCTGCTGCGCACGCAAGTCGGTGCGGAAGAGATCGCCGAGGTCGTCTCGCGCGCGACCGGCATCCCGGTCTCCAAGATGATGCAGGGCGAGCGCATGAAGCTCTTGCAAATGGAGTCCAAGTTGCACGAGCGGGTCGTGGGGCAGGACGAGGCGGTGCGGCTGGTGGCGGACGCGATCCGGCGCTCGCGTGCGGGCCTGTCGGACCCGAAGCGTCCCTATGGCTCGTTCCTGTTCCTGGGGCCGACCGGCGTGGGCAAGACCGAGCTCTGCAAGGCGCTGGCCGAGTTCCTGTTCGATTCGGAAGAGCACCTGATCCGCATCGACATGTCGGAGTTCATGGAGAAGCATTCGGTGGCGCGCTTGATCGGCGCGCCTCCGGGCTACGTCGGCTACGAGGAAGGTGGCTATCTCACCGAAGCGGTGCGGCGCAAGCCTTACGCTGTGATCCTGCTCGACGAGATCGAGAAGGCGCACCCGGATGTTTTCAACGTGCTGCTGCAGGTGCTCGACGACGGCCGCATGACCGACGGCCAGGGTCGCACGGTGGACTTCAAGAACACCGTGATCGTCATGACCTCGAACCTGGGGTCGCAGATGATCCAGCAGATGAGCGGCGACGATTACCAGGCGATCAAGACTGCGGTGCTGGCGGAAGTGAAGACGCAGTTCCGGCCGGAGTTCGTCAACCGGATCGACGAGATCGTGGTGTTCCACGCGCTCGACGACAAGCACATCAAGTCGATTGCGAAGATCCAGCTCGGGTATCTCGAGAAGCGGCTCGCGGCGATGGAGATGCACTTGACCGTCACCGACGCGGCGCTGGCGAAGCTTGCCGATGCTGGCTTCGATCCGCTCTACGGCGCGCGGCCGTTGAAGCGCGCGATCCAGGCCGAGATCGAGAATCCGCTGGCGCGAGAGATCCTCGAAGGCCACTTCGGGCCGAAGGATCGGATCGTGGTCGACCATCGCAACGGCCGCATCGCCTTCGAGCGCGTGGCCGAGGCCGAGGGCGTCGCGGCCTGAGGCAACCAACTTCCCTCTCCCTCCGGGAGAGGGAAGACAAGCGGGGGAGAGCTCAGCACTCGCGCTACAAGTCGAGCTTGCCCGTATACCCGGTGAGTTCCATGTAGCCGCGCCCCGCCGGCCGGCCGTGGACCAGCGCCGTCACCGCACCTTCCCAGTAAACCGCGCCGGTGGTGATGCGCGCGTCGTTCTCCTGGTCATCCATCATCGGCACGAGCTCGACTCGCAGATCGCCGACGCGTAGCTCCATCGCCACCGGGTAGGTTGCGCCGGTGCGTGGGCTGCGCCATGTGCGCTTGGGGCTCCAGAGGACCTCGTCCGGCGCGAACGTGCGGCGCTGTTGCGCCCTCCTCAGCGTGGCCGCCGCCCAGAACGTGCCGCCGTCGCGGCTGCGCATGCGAAACGCCATCAGCGCCGAGCCGTCGTCGAGATTGATCCCGGTCCAGTCCCAGCCGAGCGCTTGCGGCGCCATGTATTCACTCGACCACTCGTGGTCGAACCAGGCCGAGCCGCGCACGTCGCGCGTGCGGCCTTCGATGCGCACCTGGCCGCCGACCCGCAGATGCGGCAGGCTGTAGTAATAGCTCGCCGACTCGGGCCGCGGGCCCTTGCGGCTGTAGCCGCCATCGCCCTGCAGCAGCGGCGGCTGGGTCGGATCGAGTTGAAGGTCGAGAGTGAAATCGTCCGCATCGATGCGTGTTGCATAGCCCGCAGCGTTCGTTCGCAAGTACCAATCGTCGATGTGCACGGCGGTCCGGCCCGTAGCCGCTTCGGCCAGACCGAAGCCCGCGCGCGCAGCGCGTTGCACGTGCCTCAACCGGCCGTGGGCTCGCTCGGATACCGCAGCGTGAAGTATGAGGATGTCGCGCGGGTCGAAGCGGCTCGGATTGCCGCTTGCCGGATGCGGGCGGGCGCGAAAGAACGTCACCTGAAACCCCAGCGGCTCGCCGGCGCCATCGAGCCATCCGGTCACGTACCACCACTCGGTGCGAAATCCGGGATGACTGCCTTCGTCCTCGGGAAAGCGCAAGACGCGCCCGGGTACGACGGGAGTGAAGCCGCTTTGCGCCGCTCGAGGTGCGGTAGACGGCGCCATCAAGGCCAGCACGCCCTTCAGGTAGTCGCGTCGATTCATCACCCGTCTTCTTTCGCGGCAACGACGGTTTCATCGCCCAGCGCGCGATTCAGGCATTTGCGTCGATTCATCACCAGTCTTCTTTCACAGCAACGACAATGTCCTCGCCCAGCGCTCGGCGCACACTCACGCCTGCAGTCAGGGCAGCGCACACGCTCAAGACCGCCGCCAGGGCGGCGAGCGGGATCCACGGCACATGGATCTCCATCGACCAGTGGAACGATTGCCGGTTGATGACGTGAACCAGGATGATGCTCATCGCGCCGCCCACGACCAAGCCCGCGAATGCGCCGAGCGCGCCGACGACGCCGCCTTCGATCGCGAGCGAGCGGCCGATTTGCCTGCGTGACATCCCGACGTGATGCAGCATGCTCAGCTCGCGCCGGCGCGCCAAGGCCTGCGCGCTCGCGCCGACGCTGATCCCGAACAACCCGATGACGACGGCTACGACTTCGAGCAGGTAGGTGACGGCGAAGGTTCGATCGAACCTTGCGAGCGACGACTCGCGCAGCAAGCGGGGTTCGCGCAATTCGAGCTCGGTGCCCAACCCGAGCGTTGCGCGCAGCGTTTCGGCCGCACGCGACGGAGCCATGCCGGGACGCAGCCAGATCCACGCTTCGTCCGCTCT
>JBOIEI010000310.1:0-7169 GCA_050741055.1 Burkholderiales bacterium
CGTTCGCGCCCGTGTTGCAGCAACGCATGCGAGATCTCGTGCGCCATCACCTGCGCCAGCTCGTCATCGGTGGGCTTGATCTTCTCGATGAGACCCGTGTACACGGCCATTTTTCCGCCTGGCATGCACCAGGCATTGACATTGGAATCTTCGATCACGTGCACCTGCCATTGCCAATCGGCGCTCGCCGGAATGATCTTTTCGGCCTGGGCCACGAGCCGGCTGGTGATTCTCTGCACGCGCGCGGCGCGGGCACTGTTGGTATCGAGCTTGCGCTGGCTGCGCGCCTGCGACACCGTCTTGGCATAAGCCTGCGCGGACGCCGATTGCGCTTGTTCTTCCGAGACGATCATCACTTGCGTGCGGCCGGTGACCGGATTGGTCTCGCAGCCGGCGACCAGCATGCCAGCACCGACGAACGAACACGAGAGCAAGAGGGAACGAAGCTGGGTGTGCATGACGGACCTCCGGGAATCGACGGAACGTTCGAGATTCGGTGCGCAACGGCTGGATGGGAGCCTTGTCATGGCTAGACGGTGTAGCGGGCGAGCCGGTCGCTATCGATCATCGCGGCGAATCCGGGCTTGTCCTCCAGGCTCAGCATCCCATCGCGAATGCGCGGCGGCTCGTGCAGAATCTGTTCGGCATACGCGAGGTAGTAGCTCGTTTCCGCCGGCAACGTATCGGCGTGACGCGGAAATGCCGCGGCCACGTGCGAGGCGGCGAGCGAGCCCAGGGCACTTTCGGCATGCAGGCCGACGTTGACACGCACGTTGCCTTGGTCGCAGGCGCGCGCGGTTTCCAGCGCGCTGCTGGCGCCGACTCGCGTGGGCTTGATGCCGATGGCGCGCGCCCCGCGCTCGAGGAAGAGCCGCGCGTCGGCGAGCGTCTGGCAACGCGAATCGACCACCAGCGGCAGGGAACTTTCGGCCTGGATTTTTTCGAACCAGGCGTCGGGGCGTAAATCGCACGGATCCTCGGCGTGCGTGGCACCCGCTTCGGCCAACAACCGCAGGTACGCGGGCGCTTCATCCTGCCGATAGGCGCTATTGGCGTCGACATAGAGCGCAACCGACGCACCGACCGCCGCGCGGATCTCCTGCAAGGCGCGCGCATCGATCTCGAATCCTTGCCCGCCCTTGATCTTCAAAGTGCGAAAGCCGTAGCGCGACACCATGTCGGCCGCTTCCTGCGCCATGACCTTAGGGGCCTCGCGCGTGACGGTCCACGAGAGCGCGACCTCGCGCACGCCGCCCCACAGCCGCCACAACGGATCGCCCTTGGCTTGTGCGCGCAGGTCCCAGCAGGCGTTGTCGACGAGTCCCTTGGCGAGCGTGTTCTCGGGAAACCGGTCGAGCCGGCTGCGGACCGCGGCCGGCTCGGCGAGATCGACGTCCTCCAGCGCCGGCAGCAGCAGGTCCTCGAGCGCCGCTGCGAGCACGCGCGGCGTGGTTCCGGTCCACGTCGGCTTGATGGGGCCTTCTGCAACGCCTTCGAGACCTGCGTCGGTGACAAGCCGAAGAAGCATGAAAAGCCCGCTGTCCTCCACCGTATCCTTCCAGCGCACGGGACGGGGATAGGGCAGCTCGTAGACGACCACATGGGAACGGACCAGGCGCATGGCGGGGGACTCGCTTTGTTGTTCGGGGGACGAGTCTACCTTGTCGAGAGGCGGTGCACGTTTGCGCTCGTTGCGGTCCGTATCGGATTTCAGGGGCTACTTCGTGCAACAGCATTCGACGGCTCGTGGCTTCGCATGCCGTTGGGTTGTTGACTCGGTCGGGCTGTTGCCTCGCCAAAGCGGCGCGTCGGCCGTTTCGTAACGCATCGTACGGCCTGCGGCAGCCCGCACCCCTCGTGCCCGAGTCCACGATACGATCCCCCAAGCCGACAAATCGTCGCTGCCGCTTGCCCGGGTTGCCGCGCACGCCGCATAATCCACTCATCTTTCGAATGAAATCCGGCACGCGCGAGCCGATCTTCCTCACGTCCTGCTGGTCACTGCAGCGGGCAACGCGCACACAACAATGGCGGAACAGCAACAGAGCGAGGCATCCCGGTCCGCGCCTGAAAGGACTCCATCCTCGCGGATACGCCGCACCGGACGCGGCAAGCTCATCCTGGTTCTCGCTGCCGCCGTTGCCTTGCTCGTCTGGGGCGGGCAGTGGCTGTATTACCGCTATACGCACGTCTACACCGACGACGCCCGCATCGACGGCGAAGTGATCACGATTTCCAGCCGCACCGCGGGCTGGCTCACGGAAATGAACGTGATCGAGGGCGACACCGTGACCAAGGGCCAGGTGCTTGCCCGGGTCGATGCGCGCGATTCGCTGTTGCAGCGCGAAGTCCTCGTGTCCAAGCTCGAATCGATCGAGAGCCAGGTGGCCGTCGTGCGCGCCCAATCGGGCAAGGTCGATCAGGAGACGCTCGGCAAGGTGCAAAGCGACACCAACCGTCTGGCGGCAGCCGAGGCCGAGGTGGGATCGCTGGAAGCGCAACTGAAACAGTCGCGCTTCGACTACGAGCGTGCGCGCGAGCTGACGGCGCAGAAGTGGTTGTCGCAACAGGCGATGGAGCGGGCCCGCACGGCCTTGCGGCAGACCGAGGAGCAGTACAACAAGGCGGTGGCCGAGGTGGCAGCGGCACGCGGAATGCTCGCCGTGGCGGGCGGCGGCCGCAAGCAGCTGCAGGTGCTGGAGAGTCAGATCGAGGTGCTCGCGCGTCAAGCCGACGAGATCCGCGCCGAGATCAAGCGCCAGGAAGTGGACATCTCCAACCGGACCATCGTGAGCCCCACCGACGGCCGCATCGTCATGACCTTCGTTCGCAAAGGCGAGCACGTCTCGGTCGGCCAGCGCATCCTGATGTTCCACGATCCGACCAAGATCTGGGTCGAGGCGAACATCAAGGAAACCGACATCGGCCTGCTCGAGCCCGGCATGAACGCGCGAATTCGGGTCGATGCCTACCCGGATAGCGAGTTCGAAGGCACGGTGCATCGAATCGGCCGCGCCGCGACCAGCAAGTTCGCCTTGCTGCCGGACCCGAACCCCAGCGGCAACTTCACCAAAATCACCCAGCGCCTGCCCGTGCGCATCCTACTCGACGAGACCGACGTGCGGCTGCGGCCCGGCATGATGGTGGAAGTCGACATTGGCGTCCGAAACCGCTGAGGTCCTGGCCGCGCGCTACGGGCCGCGGCTACGCCTGTACGCCACCGGCACCGCCATGCTCGGCATGGTATCCGCCGTGCTCACGACCACCATCGTCAACGTGGCGATTCCCGACATCATGGGGGCGTTCGGCATCGGCCAGGACCAGGCGCAGTGGCTCGCGACCGGGGCATTGGCCGCAATGACGGTCGGCATGCTGACCAATGCATGGCTGGTGCGCAGCTTCGGCGAGCGGCGCACCTTCATCGGGGCGCTGATGCTGTTCGTTTGCGCGCTGCTGATGGCTGGATTCAGTCCGAACGAAGATATCCTCATCTTCGCCCGCATCCTGCAGGGCGCGGTTGCGGGCATCTTGCAGCCGCTGTCCATGTACGTTCTGTTCCGCGTCTTTCCGCCCGAGCAGCGCGGCACGGCGATGGGCTTCTTCGGCATGAGCGTCATCCTCGGACCGGCCATGGGCCCGACGCTGGGCGGCATCCTGATCGAGCACTTCAACTGGCGCTACGTGTTCTTCGCCGCGGTTCCGGTCGCGTTGACGGCGATGCTGCTCGGCAGCTTCTTCATGCCCGAGCGCGACGAGTCGGGCAAGCGGGCGGAGTTCGATTTCGTCGGCTTCGCGTTGCTGGGGCTCGCGCTGGGCACATTGCTCACCGGGTTGAGCAATGGCCAGCGCGAAGGCTGGGATTCAGATTTCGTGCTGTCGCTGTTCGCGATCGCGATCGCGTGCGGCCTGGCATTTCTCGCCTGGGAGCTCAGGGTCGCGCAACCGCTGGTCGAATTGCGGGTCCTCGGCAACAGCCAGTTCACGGCCGCCGCGGTGGTGGCTTTCATCTTCGGGGTCGGGCTCTTCGGCACGGTTTACCTGGTGCCGCTTTTCGTGCAGCTGGTGCAGAAGTACACGGCGCTCAACGCGGGGCTGCTGCTGATGCCCGCCGGACTGATTCTCGGCGCCTTCATGCCGGTCGCCGGCTACATCGCCGACCACACCCCGGCACGGGTGCTCATCATCGCGGGGCTGCTGTGCTTCGGCATTTCTTCGTACTGGCTCGCCGCGGTCGATGCGAACACGCCGTTCTGGACCATCGCCTGGCTGGTGGTGCTGAGCCGCGTCGGGCTGGCGCTGATCAAGCCCTCGCTCAACCTTGCGGCGCTCCGGCCGTTGCGCTCCGAGCAGCTTTCGCAGGGCGCGGGCATGATCAATTTCGCCCGTCAGCTCGGCGGCGCATTCGGCGTCAATACGCTGTCCGTGGTGCTGGACCGGCGAACGATGTTCCACAGCGAGGCGCTGACGAGCACCCAGTCCGGAGCGAATACGGCAACCGCCGAGCTGTTGCAGCACATGCAGGCGCTGCTCGCGCAGGCAGGCGTCTCGCCCGACGGGCAGGTCTCGGGCGCACTGCATTTCCTCGGCCGCGTAGTGCAGGCGCAGGCCTACACCGCCGGCTTTCGCGACAGCTTCCTGGTGTGCGCGCTGATTTTCACCGTGGCGCTGATACCGGCGTGGATCATGGGGATGGGTCGATCCAAGCCGGCCTGAGCCGGCCCGAGTTGCCGCCCGGCGAAGATCTCAAGGGTTGCCGTGCACGATCACAGCGGTACCGCTCACGGTGACCATCAGCATGCCGTTGCTTTCTCCGAGCACTTCGTAGTCGAGATCGATTCCGACGATCGCGTTGGCGCCGAGCTTGGCGGCGGCGGCTTCCATGTCCTGCATGGCGATCGTTCGCGCGTCGGCGAGCTTGCTCTCGTACGCCCCGGCGCGTCCGCCGACGATGTCACGAATCCGGGCGAAGAAGTCGCTGAATACGTTCGCCCCGATGATCGCTTCGCCGGTCACGATGCCGGCATAGCGCGAAATGGGGTGGCCTTCGATGCTGGGCGTAGTGGTCACGATCATGGCTGCTCTCCTTTCACCGCGTGAATCGTCTTCGGTTCGGACGGTCCGCGGTCGAAGAACGCTCTCGCGGCCCGCGCCGGATTCGCCTGGTACGCCTGGGCGAAGGCGGCGTCGAAATCCGCGCCGTCCTGCAGCGAGATCAGTAAGCGGCGAAACGTCTGCGGATCGCGCTGGTGCAGCCAGCGCACGAACAGCAGCGCCTGTCGGTAGAAGACGCTGACGGGCAGCTTCCAGTCGCCCGCCAGGCGGCGGCTCTGCCACGGCAGGTGTTGCTCATCGGGCAGGAAGTAGTGCTGCCTCGCGGCCGCTGCCCAGGCCTGCTCGTCGCTGACGAGATCGGCACCGCCGCCGTGCGCGACGAACGATGCAAGTCCCTCGTGGAACCAGACCGGGATGCCGAGGCTGTAGTGACCGCGCACCTGGCCCATGTGCAGGTGGGACAGCTCATGCAGCAGGATCGGAACGAGCCGCTGCGGCTCGCGATCGAACAGCCGCGGCGCGAGCAGCAGCCGGTTGTCGTACACCACCGCCGCGGTGAAGTTCCAGCGCGCATCGACGAAGCGATGAAAGCAGGCGTCGTTGCCGCACACGTACACCACCGGCTCGTCCCGGAACGGCCGGTAGTGCATCGTTTCGACATGCGCGGTTGCGGCCGGAAGCAACGCCGCGACCCGGCGCGCGAATGCTTCGGCGCCCGGCGCATACCGCACCCGGCTCGATTGCGCGAGCGGCCGGAAGTGCGTCAAGCTCTCGATCGCATCGCGGTATCCGACCTGGGCGCAGCCGCCAAGCGCGAGCACGGATACGACCCACAAGGTGCGTGTCAGCGATCGGAATTCTGCGGCGAGCTTCGTCGTCGACGCATTCCGATAACCTGCGGCGAGCTTCATCGTCGACGCATTCCGATAACCTGCGGCGAGCTTCATCGTTGACGCATTCCTCGGCGAACCGGCCGCTGCCGGGCGGTCGGGCGGAAAACGATAGCACATCACTACGCGGGTCCGGTGGCGTCGATCGCTGCGGGCAAGCCGTCGAACACCGTCGGATAACGCAGCTGCACGCCGAGCTCTTCTCGCATGCGCCGGTTCGACAGGCGGCGCGACTCGCTCATGAACGACAGCAAGGCGGCCGGGATGCGGCTCGCCGCTTGCGCGCGTGCGATGCGGGGCGGGCGCGGCAGGCCGGCGCGATCGGCGAGGAGATCGAACCAGTCGCCCATGCTGAGCTGCGTATCGTCGCAGGCGTTGTAGATGCCCTGGGCATCCGGACGGGTGAGCGCCGCGACGGCGATCGCCGCGAGGTCGTCGGCATGAATGTGATTGGTGTAGACGTCGTCCTCGGGCCGCAGCACCGGTGTGCCTTTGCGCAGGCGCTCGAGCGGAAGCCGGTCCGCGGCATAGATGCCCGGTGCACGCAGGATCACGCAGCGCACTGCATGGGCGTGTTGGAATGCCACGATCTGCGCCTCCGCATTCGCCCGGCGGCGCGCCCGATCCGTCGCGGGGTTCACCGCGCGCGTCTCGTCCACCCAGGCGCCTGCGCAATCGCCGTAGACGCCGCTGGTGCTGATGTACACGAGGCGCTGCGGCAATGCGCAGGCGGCCAGCATCGCAGCCAGGTTTGCCGTGCGCGGATCGGTCGTGCCTATGCCCGCAGGCGGGGCGCAGTGCAGGATGTGGCTCGCGCGGCCGGCGAAACGTTGCAGCGATGCGGGATCGTCCAGGTCGCCCGGTTCGATTACGAGCCCGGGGCGGGTCGGGATCTCGCGCACGCGTTCGGGGCGCACGAGCGCAGTGACGTGGAAGCGAGCGGCGAGTAGCGGCAAGGCGCGCTGCGCAATATCGCCGAAGCCGGCGATCAGGAGCGTGTTCATGGCATCATGCTAGCTGGGAACGCGGCTCGCGGGGAAGCGGGTCCTTTGTTGGAGATGTGATGCTGCTCGGATGCATTGCCGACGATTTCACCGGTGCGACTGACCTGGCGAGCATGCTGGTCGCGGGCGGGATGCGCACGGTCCAGACGATCGGAATTCCGCGCGATCGGTCGATCGCCGACGGCGCCGACGCGGTCGTGGTGGCGCTCAAGTCACGCACGAT
>JBOIEI010000311.1:0-2244 GCA_050741055.1 Burkholderiales bacterium
GTAGTACGAAGCGTGGCCCCATTCATTGCGGCGCAGGCTCACATCGGCGGCAACGCCGATGTGACGCGAGGCACGCAGCGGCCGCAGCCACAACGAGTGGGGATTTAGCAACCGTATGTTGGATACTACGGTAGCGGTCGGAGTCACAATGAACGGGGCTTTAGCAACCGGATGCTGGATACGACGGTTGCGTTAGTTAACGCGAAGTCAGTCGAAGCGTCATTCCCGTGTAAACGGGAATACAGAATAATCCGGAATCCGGTGCCTGGATTCCCGCCTGCGCGGGAATGACGGCAGTACGGCCCGCGACTCCGCGCACCGGGTACACGGCGTAATGGCCCGGCGGCGCTGCACTGTTCGGCGTCCCTGTAGTTTGCCGCTGTCAGCATCGCCCACGACGGCTACAATTCACCCTGGCCCGCCGCTCGTGGGCTTGTCCGCATCGATCACCGACGTGCGTAGCCGACCGATTGCGCGCTTCCCGGCCCTCGGCAGACGCCTTGCCGTCGCTTCAAAGGAGTGCACGACGTGAAATTCCTGCGAATGACCGACCTCGATCTCAAGGCCAGGCGGGTGTTCATTCGTGTCGACTTCAACGTGCCGCAGGACGACGCGGGCAAAGTCACCGACGACACCCGCATCCGCGCTGCGCTGCCGGGAATTCGCCACGCGCTCGACGCGGGCGCAGCGGTGATGCTCACTTCGCATCTCGGCCGGCCGAAGGAAGGCGAGTTGAAGCCCGAGGATTCACTCGAGCCGGTCGCGCGGCGCTTGGCCGAACTGCTGGGGCACCCGGTGCCCGTTCGGCGTGACTGGGTGGATGGCGTCGAAGTCGTCCCCGGTGAAGTGGTGCTGCTGGAGAACTGCCGCGTGAACGTGGGCGAGAAGAAAGACAGCGAGGCGCTCGCCCGCAAGATGGCCGCGCTGTGCGACGTCTACGTCAACGATGCTTTCGGCACCGCGCATCGTGCCGAAGCGACCACCCACGGGATTGCCAAATTCGCCAAGGTGGCGTGTGCCGGACCATTGATGGCCGCGGAGCTCGACGCGCTGTCGCGTGCATTGGGCAACCCGGCGCGGCCACTACTTGCGATCGTCGCCGGCTCCAAGGTTTCGACCAAGCTCACCATTCTGGAAGCGCTCGCCGACAAGGTCGACCAGCTGATCGTCGGCGGTGGAATCGCCAACACGTTCATGGCCGCCGCCGGCCTGCCCATCGGAAAATCGCTGGCCGAGGCGGACCTGGTCGAAGCGGCGCGGACCGTGATGGCCAAGATGAAGGCGCGCGGCGCCGCGGTGCCGCTGCCCGAGGACGTTGTGGTCGCGAAACGCCTCGCCGCCGCTGCCGAGCCGAGCGCCAGGGATGCGCAGGCGGTCGCGGCCGACGACATGATTCTCGACATCGGGACACGAACGGCGCAGCGCTATGCCGAGCTGATCGGCAAGGCCGGCACTGTCGTATGGAACGGCCCGGTCGGCGTGTTCGAATTCGATGCCTTCGCGGCCGGAACCCGCACGGTGGCGCAGGCGATTGCCGAGTCGAAGGCGTACTCGATCGCGGGCGGCGGCGATACGGTGGCCGCGATCGCAAAGTTCGGCATCACCGACAAGGTGTCGTACATCTCCACCGGCGGCGGCGCATTCCTCGAGTTTCTCGAGGGCAAGACCCTGCCGGCAGTCGCCATACTCGAGGCGCGCGCGCAAGCGTAGCGCCGCGCGCGTGCGCCAACGCGCGAGTCGCTGAATTCAGGGGGAGCGTTGATTCGATGCCACGCAGAACGAAGATCGTAGCCACGCTGGGACCCGCCTCGAGCGAGCCGGCCGTCTTGAGCCGCATGATCGCGGCCGGCCTGGATGTCGTGCGGCTGAATTTTTCCCACGGCACGCCACGCGAGCACGAGAAGCGCGTGACGACGGTGCGCCAGCTCGCGCGCAAGGCCGGGCGCGCGGTCGGCGTCCTGGTCGATCTGCAAGGGCCGAAGATTCGCATCGGCCGCTTCGAGAACGACCGCATCACGCTGCACCCGGGGCACAAGTTCATTCTGGATGCGGAGTGCAAGCTCGGCGACCAAACGCGCGTGGGTCTCGACTATCCCAACCTGCCGCGCGACGTCCACAAGGGCGATACGCTGCTGCTCGACGATGGCGCCATCGTGCTCACGGTGCAGGACGTGAAAGGACCGCGCATCGTGACCAAGGTGGTGGAAGGCGGCGCGCTTTCCAACAACAAGGGCATCAACCGCA
>JBOIEI010000312.1:0-5029 GCA_050741055.1 Burkholderiales bacterium
TATCCCAACGGCGAGAGCTATGTCCATGTAGTCGCAAGAATGCGGAGTTTCCTCGCGCAGATCGCGGCCGGGCACGACGGCCAAAGCCTCATGCTGA
The DNA here is from genome assembly GCA_050741055.1 of Burkholderiales bacterium. Taxonomy (GTDB): domain Bacteria; phylum Pseudomonadota; class Gammaproteobacteria; order Burkholderiales; family WYBJ01; genus WYBJ01. Next base: position 98 of record JBOIEI010000312.1, read on the forward strand.
TCGGACATGCCGCCACGCTCTTCACGCTCGAGCATCTGTCTCGCGGCCGGCCGCTCGAGCAAACGGTGGGCGTGTGGCCCGAGCGGCCCTGGCGGTATGCGCTATCGGCGCGGGGCGTGGAGCTCGAGATGCGTGTCGCTTGAGGCGCAGCGCTCAGTCGTGGCCGCCGACGAAAGGTGCGGCGTGCGGCGCCATGCGGGCGTTGCTGTGGGCAACACCGGGCGCGACGTGCAGCTCCCAGGCAAATCCGGCATCCAGCTCGCGCGCGACGCGCTGGGCTTGCTCGAAGAAGGCGTGCCCTCGCTGAACGCGATGCTCGCCCTGCGCAGCCGCTTCCGGGGTGCGCCGCAATTGCGGGTGATTCGGGTCGACGTCCTGGTCGCCGATGAGAACGATCAGCTTGCGCTGCAGCGCATGCGCGAGCTGGACGCGGTCGACTTCGGTCCCGGCGAGGCCGTAGGGATAGGCGATGGCGAGGTCCGGCATCGTGTACCAGCCGGAATTGGCGCTGACCGCGACGCGAAAGCGCGCTTCGGGCAGCAGCAGCACCAGGCGGTGCACGAACTGACCGCCGGCCGAGTGGCCGTAGATATCGTAGGTGCGCGCGTGCAAGCCGTTCGCTTCGCGCACGGCGTCGAAGATGCGCTCGATCGCCGCGTACGGCCATTGCGATTGCGGCAAGCGCGTGCCGTCGGGCAGCGTCATGCGTTCGAGGTTGTAGTCGCGCGGGAACTGCTCCCGCGAGAACTCCGGCACCAGCAGTACGAAGCGCTGCGCTTCTGCAAACGGAATCCAGTACTTGCGATAGTTGCGGGCGGTGCGTCCCGTGCCGTGCATGACGAACACCACGGGCGCGTCGGCCTGTGCGGCGGCGGGGCGGTGATACCAGACGACGATCTCGCGTGCCTTGCCGGCGGCGAGGAACGGAAAAACGAAGCTTCCGGACCCCGGCCCGATGTGGGCGTCGGCGCGCGCGGCGACGGCGCAAGCCGCGAGCGCCACCGCCAGCAGCACGCGGGCGCAGCAGCGCGTCATCGCGACGATCACCTCACACCCCCGCGCGATCTCGACCATCCGCTCTACGCCCAACTGATCGTCGCAGCGATCCAAGCCGAACCGAGCGGGGCCCTCGTGGAGCGCGAACTTCACGCTCTCGACCTGGAAGGCGGCCCCGATTCGGTTCCGGCGCGCATCGCGACTGCCGTGCACCATCCATGCTCTACTCGTCCTGGTAGATCTTCACCACGGCATCGCCCTTGGCCCCGACATGGCCTCGATACATCCCCTGGGTACTGAACGGCATGGCGAAACGGCCGTTGCGATCGAGTGCGATCAATCCGCCCTTGCCGCCGAGTGCGGCGAGCGCGCCGTGCACGACATGCTCGGCCGCGCGTTGCACGCTCCAGCCCCTGTGCTCGACCAGTGCCGAGACCGAGTGTGCGGCCAGGGTGCGCATGAAGTACTCGCCTTCGCCGGTGCCCGAAACCGCTACAGTCGCGTTGTTCGCATAAGTGCCGGCTCCGATGATGGGCGAATCGCCGACGCGGCCGCTCAGCTTGTTGTTGCGCCCGCCCGTGGACGTGGCCGCGGCGAGGTTGCCCTTGGCATCGAGCGCCACCGCGCCCACCGTGCCGTGCTTGTCCGCTTCCGTTGCAGGAGCGCTCCAGTTTGCCGCGTCCGCCTGCTGCATGCGTTTCAAGGCGCCGAAGCGCTGCTTGGTGACAAAATAGTCGGGGTCGACGATTGCGAGCCCGTGTGCGCGCGCCAGCGCCTCCGCGCCGGGACCGGCGAGCAGGACATGCCGGGTTTTCTCCATCACGAGCCGCGCCAGCAGTACCGGGTTCCTGACCGTGGTGACGAGCGTGCAGCCGCCTGCGTGCAGCGTCGCTCCATCCATGATGGCGGCATCGAGCTCGATGGTGCCGTCGGCGGTGAACGCGGCTCCGCGTCCGGCGTTGAACAGCGGATCGTCCTCGAATACGCTGACGGCGGCGGCCACCGCATCGATACTGCTGCCGCCGGCGGCGAGAATCTCATGGCCCGCCATCAATGCCGCCGTGATGCCGGCGCGATAGGCGTTCTCCTTGTCCGCGGACATGTCCGCGCGTTCGATCACGCCGGCGCCGCCATGCACGACGAGCACGAATGAAGCCGGATCGGCGCGGCCTGGAGCCGGCTTGCGTCCGGCCACGGCCCTGGCGTCGGACGCGTTGGAGGTCATGCCCCAGTCTAACGGGTATGCCGTCGTGCTCCAATGGGTTGTTGTCAACGCGCCACGATCCCCATCCAGTACTGCGTCTTGCCGGCCGTCTCGATCTCGTAGGTGCGCACATAGTCGAGCCTGCCGTCGGCGCCGACGCGAAATACGCTCATTGATGCGGGCACCGTCCTTACGCCGCTGCCGTCGCGAACCTTGATCGGTTTGATGCTGGCGGCAACCATGAGCCGGCCGCTCGAATCGAAAGCAAACGTGCGCACGTGGTAGGAGCGCGTGTCGGCATGCTGGACGAGCTTAGGTTCGCCGGTCGCGGGATCGATCGCGAACACCGAGATGCTGTTCTCGCCGCCGCCGAATACCTTCTGCCCCTCGTGGTCCACGGTGTAGTCGGCGCGGTTGGCGACATAGACGAAGCGGCCGTTGGGATGCACGTGGATGGTGCCGGCGAGCTGCCGCGGTTTCGCGTTGGCGCGATCGGCGAGCGTGTCGCAGGTGAACGCTGGCGCCGGCTCGATGCGGTCGTCCGGGTAGCGAAACATGTAGAGCTGGCTGCGCCGCTCGTCGGAGACGTACAGCCAGGGTTTGTCCGGATGGAAATCGATGTGACGCGGTCCGAAGCCGTAGCCGCCGTTGGGCGCTACGACCTGCGGCTTCGACAGGACGCCGTTCTCGAACGCGAACGAGCGCAGTGCGCCGGGATCCTCGGCCTTGCCGTGCGCCGCGCTGTTGCCACGATCGACGTCGATTACCGTGCGGCCCGACGGTGTTACGCGCACCTGGTGCGGGTAGATGCCGAAGTCGAGCCCGTCGGGTTGTTTCACTTCGGCGCCGATCGTGCCATCGGCATCGATGCGATGGATCGTGATGCCCGGTACGGGGATGTTGTGAATGTCGACTGCGTAGTTTCCGGCAGGGTCGAGGCACATGTGAACCGCGCGCTGACGCAGCGGGACCGGCTCGCCATGCGCTGTGAGCGCACCGGTACCGGGATCGATGCGGCAGGCGCTCACGTGGTTGCAGTCGGCCTTCAACCCCGCTCCGCGATTGCTGGTCGTGACGTAGAGATAACGCCGGGACGGATGCGGCCAAGCATACTGAACGAAGGACGGCACCCGGATCGAACCGTGTTGCGTAAGCGTCGCCGCCTCGACATCGACTTCGTAATGCGTGATCTCTTCGTCTACGGCACTGTACAGATGCGCTGTCGTACTCACTCGATGCCTCTTCTGACGGTTATGGTTTTCGCCCGGCTGCTGAGCGTGCGCACATGTGAAGCGCGCGTTCGATTCTCCGGCCAAGCGGTTCGTCTGTAAACGGGACCTTTCGCGATGAGCGATGGCCGGCCGCTATCCGAACGCCGCGCTCCCGATTACGATACGGAGTCGCCATATCCGGTGAGCGGCGCCGGTAACCTGGAGGGACAAGCGATGTTGGGATTTCTTTTGCGCACGTCGATCAGCGCTCTGGCCTTGTGGGTTGCCGACGAGATCTTCGCGGGCATGCGCTTCGATTCGGCTTCGCAGCTGATCGTCGCAGCCGTTCTGCTCGGCATCGTGAACGGGCTGGTGCGACCGCTGGCGTTCATCCTGACCTTGCCGATCACGTTGGTGACGCTGGGATTGTTCCTGCTGATATTGAACGCCGCCATGCTGGGGCTCGTAGCGCTCATCGTGCCGGGATTTCAGCTCTCCGGCTTTTGGACCGCCGTCGGTGCGGCGCTGATTGTAAGCCTCGTCTCCTGGGTCGCGAATGGCATGATCGGCTCCAACGGCAAGATGGAGGTTTTCGTTTCGCGGCGGTGAGCTGCCGCATGAGCTCGTATTTTTCCAATGTACGGTTGATTGCTCCGGAACTGCGTTGACCGCTGCAGGCAAGGACTGTCATGACCATTGCTCTGGTATTGAAAGCCGCCGAGTTCGCGGCCGAGAAGCATCGTCACCAGCGACGCAAGGATGCGCACGCTTCCCCCTACATCAATCATCCGATCGCATTGGCGAAGCTGCTGGCCAATGAAGGCGGCATTGCCGACGCCGATGTGCTCTGTGCAGCACTCCTGCACGACACGATCGAGGATACCGAGACGACGGCCGAGGAGTTGCGCGCGAAATTCGGCGAGGTCATCACGGACATCGTGCTGGAGGTCACCGACGACACAACGCTTTCGAAAGAAGATCGCAAGCGGCTGCAGATCGAGCACGCGCCTCAGGCCTCGCACAAGGCGAAGCTGGTGAAACTCGCAGACAAGATCTGCAATTTGCGAGACATCATTTCTTCGCCGCCTGCGAAATGGTCGCTCGAACGCAAGCAGGAGTATTTCGACTGGGCAGCCAAGGTGGTCGCAGGAGCGCGCGACGCGCATCCGGGCCTGGCGGCCATCTTCGACGATGTATGCGCCCGGTGCCCGCAATAGCGGGCGCCCGTTCGCTCGGTGGCTTGGCGGACTCTTCGTCGGAACGCTCTGCTGATCCTGGCGCGCGGAGTCAATAGCGATCGACGAGCGCCGATCGCCGACGACTCGGAAGAGCGCAACAGCGACCTGGTCGTGGACCAATTCGGAGTTTGGTCGCAGTCGTCCGATGCTAACTTACGAACCAACCGCGAACTGCGAAGACGTGACCGCAACCACGCATGGACGACATCGTTGCAGCGATCTGGGCGCTGCTCAATTGGCGGCTGCTCCTGAGCCTGGTCGGATCGATCGCCCTGGCATGGCT
>JBOIEI010000313.1:0-2293 GCA_050741055.1 Burkholderiales bacterium
GCGCCACTCGGCGAGCCCGCGCGCGGCTGGCGATGCCGTGGCGAGCGCGCCGCAGAAGCTGCGCACGTTCATCGAAACGGACATCGGGCACCGGGCAAAGTCCTCAAAGCGTTAGGCCAGCTCTCAGTCGGGCTGACCTTGCTGCAGCAGAGTAACCACTTTCCCGAGCAATTCGTCAGCGCGCCTCGCAATGCCGTCCGGCGTCAGGCTGCCGAGGGGGTGCGACATCATTACGAAGCGGAAATCGGGCACGCCCCAAAGCTCCGCCATTTCCTTCGCCGTCGATTCGAAAGCATCCGTCACGATCGGGATCGTCGGAATGCCCGCTTTCTCCAGGATCACCGCATCGAGCAAACTGCCCGATGAGCAAGCCCCTCAGTCACCGACACCGGCTATGGCGAAGTCGGTGCGTCCTTTGAGCTCGGCGAGCTGAGCGTCCGACAATGGGGCACGCTGGTGCTTGTGCAAGAGCACTTCTATCTTCATGCCGTAAACCGCGCCAAGATTTCGCGCGAGATGCTGCAGGAGCGCCTCGGAATTTTTCCGGGTGTTCTCGATCAACGCGATGCGCAGCCCCTGAAGGCTGTCAGGACGGGGCACGTAAGGAATGCGCTCGCGCGCGATAGTGATGGTCGGATCCATGATATCAAGCATGCGCGTACTTCCTTTCTCGCAATCGTTGAACCGACGAAACCGCGTATCTTCTCAGCGGCTACTGTACCGCGGGGCAGCAGCTTGTGATAGCGAGGGCGCTTCAGCCGGTGCCAACAGCGGCAGTACAACAGCTGGTCGTAGTGCAGGCACTGCTTTCCTCCCTCCATTCAAAGTGTATCGAGCTTCGGCCCCTCGTTTGTGCGTGCGCTTCTGGCTTTGCTGTTGCGCACGGATAGGTCATATGTCTACCGCGGCTGCGGTTCCTCGATCAGAACTGCCGGGCTGCGGCCGGCGGTTTTCGACGAGCCGAAGCCCGGCAGCACCATCGACAGCGCGCCGATGCGACTGCCCGCGCATATCAGCATCAGGTCTTCAGGCGTGTCGAGCGCGTAATGCAGCGTCTTTTCATCGTCCGGCGCGGGTGTGCCTTCGATGCGCCCCGCGCGCTTGAGATCCGCTAGCGTGCGGCCGGTGTGCGCTACCACGAACTCGCGGATGCGCTGCTTGCTCCAGCCGCTCGCGCGCAACACCTGCGCGTGCTCGCCGCTGAAGATGATCGCGCCCGGCGTCTGGCCGAGGATCGCGATCGAGCCGAGGAAGGACAGCGCATCCGCTGCCGAGCGCAGAAGCTGCTCGTGATCGCCGTAATTCCAGATCTGCATCATCGTGCTCGCCGCAATCAGTGTGACGGTGCTCTGTTCGGGTGCAAAGCCGCATTCAATGTGCCAGGGCTCCCACGGATGCTCTTCTTCGCACTCTGCGATGCAGCAGGTGTACTTGCCCGGGGTGCCCATGGTCGCGCGATCGGAAACTCCTGGACGGTACTTGAGGCAGTTGAGCAGCACGAGCCGTAGCGCACGGCCGATGGTTGCGTTGGCGCGCACGCCGGGCCCGAATACATTGTCGGTGGCGTTGATCCCCAGCTTGGCGGCGATAGGCCCATTCACCAGAATCATGATGGTGGGGCCGGACAGCGCCGCCGCCACGTGATGAAGGCCGAACTCGGGTGTGGCGAGCGCTTTGACCGATGCCACGATCACTGGCATGTACTCGGGCTTGCAGCCGGCCATTACGGCATTGATCGCGACCTTCTCCGCGGTGACCGCGGTCTTGCGCGATGGCATTTCCGCGATGACCGCGTCGGGCCTCGAACCGACTGCTTCGAGCATCTCTTTCACTAGCGCCCGGGTGGCCGGCACAACTGGCAGTCCGTCGGTCCAGCCGCGGGCGTAGCAGAACTCGATCTGCTCCGACGCATTGATAGGGATGCACACTTCACCTTCGGCCTCAGGCAGCGCCGGTGCCGCTTCATCGCTCGTTGCCACGAATCGCCTCCTCAAGGAACAGGTCGACCGGCTCTGATCCGGCTGCCTCGCCGACCTCATGAAAGACACTCGGCCGCGTCGCGATCGACGATGTCGCCCTGGTCTCCGTGAACGATGAGGCACGGGCAGCGCATATGCCGCAATACGCCTTCGAGGCTGAACGCTGCGCCGATCGGGCGGCCTTCGTCGTACCTCAGCGCACTACTTTAACCCCCGCTTCTTTCAGCGTGGCGCGAAGCTGGTTCGCGAGTTGTTCGAGAAACTTCGCCAGACCGTCGCCGTCGAGGTAGGCACTTTCGAGCTGGTTTTCGTTG
>JBOIEI010000314.1:0-4931 GCA_050741055.1 Burkholderiales bacterium
ACCTTCGTGCCACAGAAACGACTGGATCGCAGTAGGCTCGCTCGCCCTCGTGCCCGACGCCGCCAGCATCGCCTTGCGCTTTTCCGGCACGACCAGCTCGACCTCCAGCCCTTCCTGCTCGAAAAAGCCCTCGGCCTTGGCTACGATATCGGGCAGCGAGAAGACGGCGTTGTTCAGTTCCACCCGGGTCTTGCGCAGTAGCTTGGGCATCGTCGGGCTCCTCTGGCCGGTCGGTTGTCGTGGATTTTTTTATTCCCATTCGCCGGCCGCGTCAATCGGCGCCGGGCTCGCGCAAAGGAGAAACGCATGCGCATCGTTCTGATCGGGGTCTCGCACTGGCATACCCCGTTCTATTCCGAGCCGGTGCTGGACATGGCGGATGCCACGATCGTCGGCGTGAGCGACCCCGATACCGCCCGCGCGGCCCCTCTCGCCGCACGGGCGGGCTGTCCCGTGTTCGCCGACTACCGCGAGATGTGCGCGCGGCTCAGGCCGGATTTCGCCTTCGCGCTCGGCCGCCACTGCGATATGGCCGACGAGGCGCGCTTCCTCATCGACAGCCGGATTCCATTCGCGATCGAGAAACCGTGTGCACTGAACGCGATGCAGGCACAGGACATCGCGCGCAGGGCGGCGGGCACCGGCGTGTTCGCCGCCGTCCCCTTGGTCATGCGCTACTGCCCGCTCATCGCGACCATCCGCGAGATCGCCGCCGGAGAACAGATCCAGTACCTCACGTTCAAGTTCGTCGGCGGCATGGTCGACCGCTACCGCCAGCAGCAGGTGGAATGGGTGACCGATCGCGCCATCTCGGGCGGCGGCGCGCTGCTCAACCTCGGCATCCATCACGTCGACCTGTGCCGCGTGCTACTCGGCAATGCCGAGCTCACGCTGACCGGCGCGATGGTATCGAATCGCGCCGCGGGCCTCACCATCGAGGATCACGCCGTCATGCTCATGCGCTGCGGCGGCGCAAGCTGCATGGTCGAGACGGGGTATCTCTATCCGGCCCCCAATTCGGTCTACGACATGCACTACAGCATCCGCACCGAGAAGCACTACTTCGCGGCGCGCGACAATTCGACCCTGGAGATCGTCACCGACGACCGCCAGCGCAGCACGCGTGCGATGAAGCTCACCAACGTATTCTTCTATCCAGAATTCGTGCGCGACACGTTGCGACGTGTGCGCGACGGCCTCCCGCCGATCGCCGATCTGGCGGACAACGCCGCCGCGGTGACGTTGATCGAGGCGGCATATGCGATGTCTCCGCTTCCAAGCCGATCGTAGTTGCTGATCTCGCTCACCTCCACCCCCTACCCAGGAACCTGCCCGCACCGGCGGGCACAAAGCGCTCCCCTCTCCCTCCGGGAGAGTCTCCCGCCGAGGATTACGGCGCCGCCCGGATTGCCATTCCCGCACGTCGCTGCCCATAATCCGCCTGCATGGCAGGAGGGTGGGGATGAACGTTCGAGAGTCGAAGCTCCGTGCGCCGGCGCTGCGCTTCCGCGCGGTCGCGTGCGCCGCGGTCGCACTTGCAGGCGGCATATTCGCATGGCCGGCGCTCGGCCAGAGCTATCCCGTCAAACCGGTGCGCCTCATCATCCCCTTCCCGCCCGGCGGCGCGACCGATGCGGTCGGGCGCACGTTTGCCGCCAAGTTCACCGAAGCCTGGGGCCAGCAGGTCATCGCCGACAACCGCCCCGGCGCCAACACGATCGTCGCCGCCGAGCTCGCGGCCAGAGCCGCACCGGACGGCTATAACTTGTTCCTCACCACCGCGGCGACCCAGGTCAACAACGTGCTGCTCTACCGCAAGCTGCCGTACGACGCGCGCAAGAGCTTTCAGCTCATCAGCATGACGACGCTATTGCCGTATGCGTTCGCGGCCCATCCTTCGCTGCCCGCCAATTCGATCAAGGAGCTGGTGACGATGGCGAAGGCGCGCCCCGGACAGCTCAGCTATGGCACTTCGGGTATGGGCTCCAGCGGGCATATTGCCGGGGTGCTGTTCGACACCATGACCGGCACGAAGATGGTTCACGTGCCGTACAAGGGCGCCGCAGCGGCGATCATCGATCTCATCGGCGGCCAGATTCCGCTGTACCTGCCGACCATGACCTCGATTGCACCGCATATGCGCAGCGGCAAGGTCAAGGTGCTCGGCATCGCCACCGCCAGGCGCCATCCAAGCTGGCCCGATATCGGCACCGTCGCCGAAGCCGGCTATCCCGGCTACGAGATGAACACCTGGTACGGCCTTGTCGCGCCGGCCGGAACCCCGCGCGCCATCGTCGAGCGCGTGCATGCCGAGACGGTGCGGGTCGCGAAGCTGCCCGATGTCATCGAACGCATGAAGACGCTCGGAGCCGATCTGTATACCAATACCCCGGATGAGTTCGCCGCCTACATCGAGCGCGATTTCCGGCGCGTGGGCAAGGCGGTCGAGGCCGCGGGACTACGGCTGGATTGAGCGGCAACCGGGGCCAGACCACGGTTTGCGAACGCAATGACGCGATCTGACCCCAATTATCGGAAAGGCGGTACGCCGTTCAGATCGGCCGGCGGCGGGTCGGCGGAACGCCGACGACGGCCAAGCGGATCGTCTCGGCGCCGTTGTTGAGCAGTTGATGCTCGACGGCGCCGGGCGGCATGTGGATGGTGTCGCCGGGCCCCACTTCCTGCTCCTCGATCTCGCCGCTCGCGCTCTTCCACTGGATGATGCCGCGCCCGCTCATGATGAAGTAGATTTCCTCGAAGTCCGGCGCATATTCGACCTCGAAGCCCTCCGCGGTGTACTTGGTGTGCCGATGCCACCGATGCGGACTGAAACCCGGGCTGACTTCGTCGATGTTGAAGAAGAACTTGTCGGTCGCGACGATCCTCTTCACCTGTCCCGCTTCCTTGCCCTGGCCGCGGATGTTCTGCGCCTGGACGGCGTCGGCTTTGATGATTCTGAGCGGCGTCATCGATTTCTCCGTCAACGGATCGGTCCGCGGCTGTCGACCAGATACTCCGGCTTCATCTCCGCGGGCGACGTGATGCCGAGCATTGCCATGTCGCGGCTGATCTCTTCGCGCAGCAGCCTGGCCGCGTGCAGCACCCCGGCTTCGCCCGCGATCGCCGCCGCATAGAGGAACGGCCTGCCGACGAACACGTAGTGCGCGCCCAGCGCAAGCGCCTTGAGCACGTCGGTGCCGCGGCGAATGCCGCTATCCATCATGATCGCCATGTTGCCCGCTTCGGACGCCACCGCCGGCAGCATGCGCAGCGGCGCCACCGTGCCGTCGAGCTGGCGGCCGCCGTGGTTCGACACCAGGATGCCGTCGACGCCGCTCTCGCGCGCGATGCGCACGTCCTGGGGCGCGAGCACGCCCTTCAGCACGAGCTTGCCCTTCCAGATGCGCCGCATGAGCTCGACGTGCTCCCAGGCGAGCCCGTCGCGCGTCCTGCCCTGGCGTTCCAGATTGGCGACGACGGGAAGGCGCGGATAGCCGAGATTCTCCAGGTGCGGCATGCCGTGGTTGATGAGCGTGCGCCCGAACGTGCCGCACAGCCAGCGCGGCCGCAGCATGCAGTCCCATCCCAGCCGCAGCGTCGGCTTGAGCGGCGAGCTGTAGCCGCTGCGCACGTTGTTCTCGCGGTTCGCGGACACCTGCACGTCCACCGTGAGCACGAGCGTTTCGAATCCCGTGCGCTGCGCCCGTTCCACCAGCGGCGTGATGATCTCGGGCTCGCCAGGGAGGTAAGCCTGAAACCACGCCGTCGGCCCCACTTCGCGCACTTTCTCCATCGTGGTGAGCGACGCACCGCTCTGGATCATGACGGTATTGAGCTCCGCTGCCACCTTGGCGAGCACGATGTCGCCCATGTAGGCCGCGAGCGCAGTGCCGCCCATTGGCGGAAAACCGAACGGCAGATCGTAGCTGCGCCCGAGCAGCGTCGTCTTCTGCTGGCGCGCCCGTGTATTGAGCAGGACCCGCGGCAGGAACGCGAGCTCGCCGAACGCGGCACGGTTACCCTCGCGCGATGCATTGGTCTCCACACCGCCGGAGATGAAACCGTAGATCGGGCGCGGCAGCATTCGGCGCGCGGGCTCCTCGAAATCGTCCAAACACAGGATGTGTCGCAGCGCACGCGGCGTCCCGGCTGTCTGCCGCGTCGCGATCCCGGTGGGAATCGCCCCCTGCCCGACCTGCGTAACGGTTTCACTCATGATGGGTCTCCTCCGCTTCGAAACTCTGATCTACCGATTCTCGGTCCGAAATCTCCTGGATTCCCGTTTACACGGGAATGACGTCTTTTCCTGGCCGACGGCGCTCATCGCGCTTCGAACGCATACCGATACGCGTTCCCTCGGCGAACGATGCGCCCGACCGTCGGCGCAGGAAAGTGCCCCGGCAGCAAGCGCGTGCCGCGCTCGGCGTGCTCCTCGACCAGACGCATTCTCGTCTGCCGCGACAGCGCCGGATCGCTGCAAGCGAGCGTCGACCATTGCGGCTGCATCAGCTGGAACTGGTGATGCAGGATGTCGCCCAGGAAAACGGCCCGGTCGTCGCGCGAGCGCGCGTGGATCACCACGTTGCCGGGCGTGTGGCCGGGCGCGGCTTCGAACCAGAAGCCATCGTCCAGCGCATAGTCATCGTCCACCAGCACCGATTGGCCCGTGCGCACGACCGGCAGGACGCTGTCCTCGAAGGCAAGACGGTGCGGCGAGTCCTCCCCGCGCTGTTGCACCGCCTGCCAATGATCGAACTCGCGCCGTGCCATGATGTAGCGGGCATTGGGAAAGGTCGGCACCCAGCGGCCGTTCTCCAGGCGCGTGTTCCAGCCGACGTGATCCCAGTGCAGGTGCGTGCACAGCACGTAGTCGACTTCTTCGGCGCGCACGCCCGCGGCAGCGAGGTCGGAAAGGAACGGCGACTTGAGCC
>JBOIEI010000315.1:0-2495 GCA_050741055.1 Burkholderiales bacterium
CGGCTGCGCAGGAACGCATAGCCCTCCGCCTCGTCGAGCACGAGCTCCAGCCCGAGCACCGCCACGTAATCGCGCACGCGCGCCTGCAGGTCGATGAGCGCGCTCCACAGCTTCTCGTCGCCTTCGCGGTACATCACGCCTTTGAGCAGCGTGACCGCGAGCGCCGATAGATCGGAGCTCGCCGCCGGTGCCGTACTGCTCGCCGCAATCTCGTCCATGGTCAACGCATGAAGATAATGCGCGGCAGGCGTGCTTGCCGCGTGGTCTGGACTCCGTCGCGGCCCGCGGCATGCCAGGCGATCACTTCGGTTGTGTCCTCGTCCACTGCCGTCCTGAATGCTTCGCTTCCCAGCTGCAGATAAGCCACCAGCTCGGCCAGGCCGTGCGCGAGCGGTTGCGAGTCGACCAGCTCGCGCAACGTGACCTGCGATCGCGCCTGCAGTGCCTGGCGGATGTTGCGCGCGAGCTGCGCCCGATCCACCACCACCTGCGCATAGAGCGCCGCGGGATCGAGATCGGCATCGCCCGATTCCAACGCGATATCGGCGATCACCGGCTTGACCGCCGGGCTGTACAGCGGCCGCTCCAGCGGCAGCTCGATGGCCGCGGACGACTCGGCGACCGACATGGTTTCGCCGTGCGGCGGCGAATCGCGCAAAGCCAGCGCCCTTGCCTCGATCCCGCGCAGGATGTCCATGATACGACGGTTTTCCAGCCATGCCTGATCGTCGAGAAAGCGCCGCAGCTGCTGCGAGAGCTGGGCGACGGTGCGCTGCGTATGCTCGCCGGCCTCGAGCCAATCGTAGTGCACGCGCCGAGTGCGCGGGTCGGGATTCTGGTCGGCGATGGGCGCCAACGCGAGCACGCGATCGAGCAGCGCCGAGAGCTCCTCCTGGCGCCGGCTCGACATGAGGAAATCCCAGAATGCGCGGAAGCTCTTGCCCTGATCGGAATCGGCGATGGCGTCGCGCTCGCCCATGATTCGCTCCAGCAGCGCGCCCTTGCCGCCTTCCCACAGCGCGATGCGCTCGCGCACGCGCCGGTCGAGCTGGCGGAAGTTGTCCTCGACTTCGCGGAAGTCGGTCAGCAGCTCGCGCGCGAGCTGCATGAACTGCTGGAAGCGATCCTTGAGCGCCGTGTCGTCGAGCAGCGCTACCTCACCGGCTGCGACGCGCGCGATCTCGGCGTCGATCTCGTCGCGGCGCCGTTGCAGCTCCGCGATGCGCTTGTCCGGGTCCGCCTCCGCGCCCGCGCTCATCTGGCGCAGCAGCTCGAACAGCGTCAACAGCCGGGATTCGGTGCCGACGAATGCGCGCTCGGTGAGCATCGCGAGCCAGGCGATCGCCTTCTCGGTCGCGGGGGTCAAGTCGAACAGCGGCTCGTCCGAATCCGGACCATAGTACTTGCGCAGCCACCCGCGCTCGGGGCTCGCCCACTCGTTCAGGTACTCAGCCGCCGGGCGCGGAAACGCATCGGGCCCGAGCCGTTCGCGCAGAGCGAAAAGCGTGTCTTCGAGCGCTTCGGCGAGATCCGCCGCCGCCATCACGCGCACGTTCGGCGCAACGAAGGTACGGTGCAGGAAGCTCGCCACCATCGCCGCGTGGTCCGAGCGCAGCAAGCGCCATGCGGGGTGGTGGCTGCGCAGCGCTTCGAGAGTGGCGTAGTCGAGGGTCACACTAGGAAGGATACGTCAGGGTGAAAGCAGGCGGGGAGTGGCTGTGGCCCTGGCTGCGCCCCCCTGGCAAAGCTCACAAGGCAGGGCTCGAGACAGGGGCTCGACGCGATTTCCGGAAGGCGGTGGTGGTCATGTCCGCACGCAGCCGGTTCCGGGCGGGGCCGTTTGGCGCTCTCACGGTGCATCGGGATCCTGCATCCAGGCAGGAATATCGCGGTGCCCGTGAAGTACCCGCCATACGTCGATATCGTCGGGTCGCTCCACATAGAACACGAGGTGGGGGTAACGCTTCAGCGCCCAGAACCGCAAGCCCGGAGGTTCAGTTCCAGCGCGTAGCGTGACGAGCCAGAAGCCGGGTTGCGACTGATATGGCCATAGGCCCGTTCGAGCGCATCGATGAACCCAAGGGCAGCCACCTCGGCGTCTACACTCAGGTAATGGGCGATCGCCTCGTCGATGTCACGAGCGGCCCGCACCCGCGGGATAACGGGCTTCACGCTTACTTGGGCAAACGTGCGCTTTGCGATTTACGGACCCGATCGCACAGGCCCTTGAAGTAGGCAGTGGTTTGCCGGCGTCGCGGGTAGAGACGACGCGCCAGCGAGCAGCAGAGCCCGCAATTGCAGCCGTTCCTGGTCCCTTCGGATCAGCTCACGAACGTATTCCCTGCTGGTACTGTAACCGCGAGTAGTCACCTGTTCGTCCACGAACGCCTTCAGGGCGTCGGGCAGGGAAATGTTCATCGTGCTCATGGGACAAAGCTTAGGTCGCTTGCCAAACTTTGGCAAGGAAAAACGCTCCCGGCGCGAACGGTCTCCTC
>JBOIEI010000316.1:0-2246 GCA_050741055.1 Burkholderiales bacterium
TCGACTGGCAGCGCGGCGGAATCGAGGCCGAAGCGCGCAAGGCCGTGGGCTCCGATCGGGTCGGCATCACCGGTTGCTTCTGCGCCATCGCCGAGACCGGAACGCTGCTGCAGCTGTCCGCCCATGACCGGCCCGCGTCGACCAGCCTGCTGCCCGAAACGCACATCGCGATCGTGCCCGCAGCGCGCATCGTGAACGGCATGGAAGATGCGTGGGCACTCGTCCGCGGCGAGTGCGGCACTCTGCCGCGCGCGGTGAATTTCATCTCCGGCCCTTCGCGCACGGCGGACATCGAGCAGACGCTCGTCCTGGGCGCGCACGGCCCGTACCGCGTTCACATCGTCGTCGTGCACGGATGATTCGCCGCTCGCCCGCAGCGGGCAGCGCAAGCGCTGTACGATCACCGCACGGCGAAGTAGCGACAAAAACAACCGCGAAATCGCGGCCATGATCGAGCGCTGGCTGGGCAAGAATGTGCGTTGAGCATCTGCGCATTCGCATCTCGTGATGAGTCGTGTTCTTTCACGCCTGACTTTCGGGCCGAGGCGCTGGCTGGCCCCGGCGGCGCTGGCGCTGCTGGCCGGCGTCCATTGCCCGGCGACTGCCCAGCCGGGCGGCGCAAGCGCAGCCAATACGGTGTTCGAGGCCGTATCGAAGAGCGTCGTATCGGTGCACGTGTTCGAAGGCAAGCCGGGGGCGCGCAAGCGGGTCTCGCTCGGCAGCGCGGTCGCCATCGCGCGCGGGCGCGTGGTGACCAATTGCCACGTGCTCGCATGGGGCCTGTCGTCCGCGACCAACCCGCGCGAGCTTCCGATCGAAGTCAAGGTCGCGGGCGTGCGCACGGCCTTGAAGGCGCGGCTCGCCCACGCCGATCCGGCGCGCGATCTTTGCGTGCTCGAGGTGGCCGGCCTCGATGCTCCGCCGGCCGTGGTCGGCACGACGCGCGGCCTCAAAGTCGGCCAGCCCGTCTACGCCGTCGGCGCTCCCCGTGGGCTCGAGCTGACGCTGTCGAGCGGAATCATATCGTCGCTGCGCCGTAATCTCCTGGGCAAGGATTTCCCGGACGACTCGGTGCCGATCATCCAGACCGATGCGGCCATTTCGGGAGGCTCGAGCGGCGGGGGATTGTTCGACGGCGACGGACGCCTCATCGGCATCACCAGCTTCGGCGTCCGGGACGGCCAGAATCTCAATTTCGCGCGTCCCGCGGAATGGATCCGGGATCTCTCGCTGCGCGGCGTCGACGCAAGGGACTTCGCCGACATCCTGGCTTACTGGCGCAAGAGACGGCAGGGCGGCGCGGGCGCCAAGGGCGTGGCCGCGGATGGCGGCCGCTGGGTATTTGCGGCCAAGAGTCCGCAAGGCTACAGCGTCTACCTCGATACCGGCCGGCTCATCCGCTCCGGAACGCAGGCGCAAATCTGGATCCTGCACAACTGCGAAGCGCCGGTCGACCGGCGCAGCGTCGACACGGTGCAGTCGCGCGTGTTGCTGGCCGAAATCGACTGTGCCGGCGCGCGCTGGACCTTGCGCCACGCCGCGACCTACACGGCGCACTTCGCCAACGGGCGGCGCCTGTCCGCGGAAGACCTGCACCCGACCGAAGACGACTATCGGCCCACGACGCCCGGTGGTGTCATGGATACCCTGCGCCGGGCGGTGTGCGGTTAGAGCGGATTACCGCGGCCCGATTGCCGGGCGCTCCGGTTGCCGATCGTCCCGCGCGCTGACGCAGGCCTTTCGCGCGCCTATTCCACGTCGATCGCGCCCGACTTGATCAGGCCGCGCAAGCGGTCCGCTTCGGTGTTCATGAATTTGGTGAAGTCCTCCGGCGTGCCGCCGCCGATCTCCAGTCCGAGCTGATCGAGCCGCTGCTTCACATCCGGCAGCCCGAGCGCGCGATTGACCTCGCCGTTGAGCTTCTGCACGATCGCAGGAGGCAGCTTGGCCGGGCCGGCCAGGCCGAACCAGACGATCGCTTCGGCATTCTTGATGCCTTGCTCTTCCAGCGTCGGCAAGTTCGGCAGAACGCGCTGGCGCTTCTTGGCCGCAATCGCCAAGGCTTTCAGGCGCCCCGCTTTGAGATGCGCCTCGCCACTCACCGAGGTCGTGTACATGACATTGACCTGCCCGCTGACGATGTCGATGAAGGCGGGCGCCGTTCCCTTGTAGGGAATATGCGTGACCTGCACCTTGGTTGCGGCCTGGAACAGCGCCAGGCCGATGTGCAGGCTGGAGCCGTATCC
>JBOIEI010000317.1:0-2081 GCA_050741055.1 Burkholderiales bacterium
CGCACTGCCGAAGCGCTGGAGGCGTTGTTTCCCCATACCGTGCGCGACGAACCGGAAGTGCTGGCGCACCACTGGACCGAAGCCGGACAGGCGGAGAAGGGCGCGACGGGGTGGTTGCGCGCGGGCCAGCTTGCCGCCGAACGCTGTCAGTACCGGGAGGCGATCGCCCGGCTGCGTCGCGGGCTGGCGCTCGTGCCTTCGATCGCCAACGCGCACGTGCGCCGGGCGCAGGAGCTCGCGCTCATCGTCGCACTCGGCCCCGCGCTCAGTACCGCCGAGGGCGGCGGCACCGCGGAAGTCAACCGGCTCTATGCCCGTGCCATGGAGCTCTGCAACGAGACACCACTGTCGACCCTGCATTTCGGCGCGCACTGGGGATGGTGGCGAACGACCATGGATCATCGGACTGGGCGGACGCGCGCGGACAAGCTTCTATCGCTCGCTGCCCGGATCGACAAGCCGGAATTGATGCTGCAGGCGCACCACTGTCAATGGGCTACGTTGTACATGCTGGGGCAACACCAGGAGTGCTGCCGGCATACCGAGGCGGGCCTGGCGATCTACGACGCAACCCGCGACCGGGCGCACGCGGCGTCCTACGGCGGTCACGATGCGCGCGTGTGCGCTCTGGGGGAATCGGCGCTAGCGAACTGGATGCTCGGCAGTTATGCGCTGGCCGCGCAACGTGCACAAGCCGCGCTGCAATGGTCGGGGAGCATCAATCACGTGGGCAGCCGTCTGCACGCCATGGATTACGTCATGGTGCTGCATACGTTCCAGCGCGACCTGGCGGCGGTGCGAGCACAGGCGCAGGCCATGTTCGATTTCGCTTCCGAGCAGCGACTGCCGGTGCCGCGTGCGAAGGCGCAGTTCTTTCAAGGTTGGGCCTGCGCGCTGCAAGGCAATCTCGCCGAGGGCATCGCCGAGATGACCGATGGGATCGGTGCCGTGCGTGCGGCGGACACGGCGCACGACTTCACGTTGTACTACCAGATGCTGGCCGAAGCGTACGAGCTTGCCGGTTACCCGGACAAGGGTCTGGAAGCGGTGCGCGAGGCATTCTTGATATCCGAGCTCAAAGGCATCGTGTACTGGAATGCCGAGCTGGAACGAACACGGGGGCGGTTGCTGGCCGCCAGCGGCGAGCCCGACGCGGCGAAGCAGGCGTTCGAAGCGGCGCTCGCCTGCGCGCAAGCGCAGGGTGCGCGTTCGCTGGCATTGCGGGCAGCCATCGCGTTGTGCCAGCTGAATGGCGACGACAGCGAACAGTTGCGTCAGAGCATCTTGCGACCGGTCTACGAATCGCTGCAAGCCGAGCCCGAGACGGCCGACCTCGCCCAGGCGAGATCGGCGCTGGAGATCGGGCCGTGAGCAGCGAATCACCGCCTGCCGCGGGGGAGCTACGTGACGCTCAGGCGGTCAAGCGTTATTTCGAGGGCACGCACCGCACGCATTCGCCGGCAGAAACGCTGGCGCGCCTGCGTCCGCTCTTGCCGACGCTAGGGATCACGCGGGTCGCCAATCTCACCGGGCTGGACCGCACCGGGGTGCATGTGGCGATGGCGTGCCGGCCCAACTCGCGCTCGGTGGCGATGTTCCAGGGCAAGGGCCTCACGCTGGAAGCGGCCAAGGTATCCGCCGTCATGGAAGCGCTCGAGGTCTGGCATGCCGAGCGCGTCCTCAATCCGCTCAAGTGGGCCAGTCCCGAGGAGATGGCTCGCCTTCATCGCGTCGCGGATCTGGCGACGCTGCCGCGCGTGTCCGGCGTTCCGATCGACCAGGCTGCGCCGCTCATGTGGATCGAAGGTACGGATCTGCAAGGCTCTAGTGCGGTATGGGTTCCCTACGAACTGGTGAATATGAACTACACCCTGCCGCTTGCGGCCCTGGGTGGAGTCTTTCAATCCAATTCGAGCGGGCTCGGGTGCGGCAACCACCGGCTGGAGGCCGTGTGCCATGGCCTGTGCGAAGCGATAGAGCGCGATGCCCGCACGTTGTGGGAACGAAGCGCGCCCGCGCGCCGCTCGCAGCGCATGCTCGACCTCGATAGCGTCGACGATTCCACCTGCACGACTTTGATC
>JBOIEI010000318.1:0-1909 GCA_050741055.1 Burkholderiales bacterium
ACCTCGGTGCCGGTCACGCCCATCGCCACGCCGATGTCGGCCGATTTCAGCGCCGGCGCGTCGTTCACGCCGTCGCCGGTCATCGCCACGATGTGGCCGTCGGCCTGCAGCGCATCGACGATGCGCAGCTTGTGCGCCGGCGCAACGCGCGCGTAGACCGAAACCTTGCGCACCGCTGCGCGAAATTGCGTCTCGTCCAACGCGTCGATCTCCAGGCCGGTGAGCGCGGTTGCGCCCGGTTCGACGATCCCGAGGTCGACGGCGATGCGCGCCGCCGTGCGCGGATGGTCTCCGGTGATCATGATCACGCGGATGCCGGCGCGATGGGCATCGCGGATCGCGATTCCCGCCTCTTCGCGCGGTGGATCGATGATGCCCACCGTCCCTACGAAGATCAGGTCGCGTTCGAGGGAGGCGTCGGGTTCGGCGGCCTCGCCGGGCTCGAGCGGACGGTAGGCGACGGCCAGGGTGCGCAGGGCCGCGTCGGTCAGCGCGTCGATGCCATCCAGAACGCGCTTGCGCCACGACTCATCGAGCGGAAGGACTTCCATCCCCTGGCGTATACGCGTGCAGCGCTCGAGCAGCACGTCGGGCGCGCCCTTGCTGATCAGCATCCGCTCGTCGCCGTGCTCGTGGTCGATGTCGATCGCCGACATCATCTTGCGCTCGGATGTGAACGGAATTTCGCCCGCACGCTCGAAGCGCCGCGCCCGGCGCTCGGTCACCCCGAGCTTGCGCTCCGCAACCAGAAACGCAGCCTCGGTCGGATCGCCCTGGATCTGCCATTCACCATGCTCGCCCTGGCGCAGATCCGCATTGCTCGCGAGGCTGCCGCCGCTCAGCACCACGATATGCTCGGTCCGCAACGGCTCGCCTGGCGCCGCCGGGTCGAGCGGCTCGATGCGCCCCTGCGGATCGTAGCCGACGCCGCTGATGCGGCTGCCGCCCGAGGCCGTCATCACGCGCTCGATGGTCATCTCGGAGCGCGTGAGCGTGCCGGTCTTGTCCGAGCAGATCACCGAGGCCGAGCCCAGCGTCTCGACCGAGGACAGCTTTTTCACGATCGCATTGCGCGTCGCCATGTGCTGCACGCCGATCGCGAGCACCAGCGACAGGATCGCCGGCAGCCCTTCCGGGACGGCGGCCACGGCCAGCGACACGCCCAGCAGCAGCACGGTGATGAGATCCCCGGCGGTGCGAATGTCCGAGATGTAGAGCACGGTCGCGACGACGACGAGCGCGATGACGACGACGGCGATGCCGAGCATGCGCCCGATGCGCCCGACCTCGTTCTGCAGCGGGGTTGGGTCCTCGACGGTCGCTTCCAGCATCTCGGCGATCGAGCCCATCTCGGTGCCCATGCCCACGGCGGTGACGACAGCGCGGCCGGTGCCCTGCACCACCGCCGTTCCCTTGAACGCCATGTTGACACGGTCGCCCAGCGCCACCGGCGCGGGCAAGGTTGCCACGTCCTTGAGCACCGCTTCGCTCTCGCCGGTGAGGGAGGCTTCCTGGATGCGCAGGGCCGCAGCCTGCACGAGCCGCGCATCGGCGCCGACCGAGTCGCCCTCGCCCAGCACCAGGAGGTCGCCCCTCACCAGCTCGGCGCTGGGGATGCGCATGGGGTTGCCGTCACGGATCACCGCGGATGTCACGGCCGTCATGCGCGCGAGCGCTGCGACCGCGCTTTCCGCCTTGGCTTCCTGCACGAAGCCGAGCACCGCGTTAAGGACGACGATCAAGGCAATCACCAGCGCATCGATCGGTACGCCCTGTGCGCCTTCGATGAACCACGCGACCAGCGAAATGACGATCGCCGCCAGCAGCAGGTAGATGAGTGGATCGCGCAACTGGCCGACCAGGCGCCGCCAGGCGGGAACCGGCGGCTTGTGCCTCAGCTCGTTCGGTC
>JBOIEI010000319.1:0-12536 GCA_050741055.1 Burkholderiales bacterium
GAAGACAAGCTCACGGGCCTGGAGCTCGGCGCCGACGACTACATGACCAAGCCGTTCAGTCCGCGTGAGCTCAACGCGCGCATCAAGGCGGTGCTGCGGCGCCGCGCGCCGCAAGCGACCGACGACGCGGTAGAGGCGCAAGGGCTGCGAATCGAGCCGGCGAGCCGGCGGGTGAGCGCGGGCAACCAGCCGATCGCGCTTGGCCCCACGGAATTCCGCCTGCTGCATTTCTTCATGACGCACCCGGATCGCGTCTATTCGCGCGCTCAGTTGCTCGATTACATCTGGGGCGATCACGTGTTTCTCGAAGAGCGAACCGTGGACGTGCACATCCGGCGCCTGCGCAAGGCGCTCGAACCGAGCGGTCACGACCGGCTGATCGAGACGGTTCGCAGCGCCGGCTACCGTTTCGCGCGGGCGGCGTGAGCTTCCCGGGCGAGGGGCGGTCGTCGTTCGCTTCCCGGGCGAGGGGCCCCGCTTGCGGGGATCGACCGCAAAGCGAACGATGCCGGGCACCGACGGTTCGGCGGTTCATTTGCATCAACCGGTTCGGAGGTGCCCGCTTGCGGGGATCGACCGCAAAGCGAACTGCCGCCAGGCCGCCGACAGCTCGGCGTTCGCGACGGCATGACCGTTCGGAGGCGGCGGCATGAGTGTACGCATGCAGGGCGCTGGCGAAATCCGAGTCCCGGCCGCGGCGGAGGGGTCGGGGCCGAGCGGCGGGAGGCGGCTCGGAATCCGCTCCAAGCTGTTCGTCGCATCGATCGTCCTGATCGGCGTCTCGCTGGCTGCCTCGGAGATCTATCTCACCCGCGCGCTCGAGGCGCAGCTGCTCGAGAGCATTCGCGACGAGCTCCTGGTGCGCGCGCGCCTGGTTGCCGAGCGCGCGTCGGGCATCGCGTCGGCATCGGACGATGTGCGCGCGTTCGACCGGCTGGCCGATCACCTGGGCGCGACGGCGCGCGGGCGCGTGACGCTGGTGAGGCGCGACGGCACCGTCGTAGGCGATTCGGGAGTGGCGGCGGAAGAGCTCGCACGGCTCGACAACCACGCTGCACGGCCCGAGATTGCCCGGGCACTGGCGGCGCGCGAGGGCACAGGCACGCGCCTGAGCAGCACCGTGCGGGAGCGGCTCATGTACGTGGCGGTTCCGATCACGGATCAGGGCACCGTCGTCGGCGCGGCGCGCATCGCGGTTCCGCTGGACCGGATCGACGTGCTGATCGGCGAGCTGCGCATGACCCTCGCCGCGGCAGCGCTGGTCGCGCTCGTGGTGGCCGCCGTGCTTTCCTGGTTCGCCGCCCAGCTGGTGTCTCGAAACGTGCGCCAGCTCACCGCCGCGGCGCGGGGGATGGCGGGGGGCAATCTGTCGCTCCGCACGCGCATTCCCGGCCACGACGAGGTCGCCGCGCTCGGACACGCGCTCGATCAGCTTGCCGGCAACCTGTCGCGCACGCTGGAGGAGCTGCGTGCCGAGCGGGACCTGCTCGACGGAATTCTGGCCAGCATGGCCGAGGGCGTTCTGGTCGTGGGACCCGATGGACGCATCGTGCTCATGAATACGGCATTGAAGGCCATGCTGCTGGTGTCGGGCGACCCGGCCGGCAAGAACGTGCTGCACGTCATTCGCAACGCTAACCTGAGCGAAACACTCGGCCGCGCCCGCGACGGCGCCCCCGCCGAGATGGAGCTGGAGCTGGGGGGGCTCATGCCGCGGCGCCTGCTCATGCGCGCCCGCGCGCTGGAGGACGCTCCCGGGAGCGCCCTCGCCGTCCTGGTCGATCTCACCGAGCTGCGCAGGCTCGAGTCGGTGCGCCGCGACTTCGTCGCCAATGCCTCCCACGAGCTGCGCAGCCCGCTCACGTCCATTCGCGCGGCGGCCGAAACGCTCGAGAGCGCACACGACGATCCGGACGGCGCCAAGCGCTTCATCGATCTCATCGTGCGCAACGCCGAGCGGCTGCAGAACCTGGTCGACGACATGCTGGAGCTTTCGCGCATCGAATCGCGCGAGGTTCAGTTCGAGCTGGAAGCGCTCGAGCTGGACGCGGTGGCCGAGCGCGTCGTGGCGCACCACCTGCCCCGTGCGGAAATGAAGCGCATCGCGCTCGGTTGCGCATCCGGCATGCCGGCCGTTCGCGCCGATCGCAGGGCGCTCGAGCACGTCCTCGGCAACCTCATCGACAATGCGCTGAAATACTGCGCCGAAGGTGCGACGGTGCGCGTCGGCGCAGCACGCGAGAACGGGCGCGTGCGCATCTCGGTTGCCGACGACGGGCCGGGCATCGCCCCGCCGCACCTGGAGCGCATCTTCGAGCGCTTCTATCGGGTCGACCCGGGACGCTCGCGCGAGCTCGGCGGCACGGGTCTCGGGCTCGCGATCGTGAAGCACCTGGTCGAAGCGATGGGCGGGACGGTTGCGGTCGAAAGCCGCGTCGGCGCCGGTTCCACGTTCTATTTCACCCTTCTTGCCGGAGCCTGAAAAATGGCGACTCTCACCGACCGTGAATACGACGCCGAGCTGCACAGGCTGCACGACCAGCTCCTGATCATGGGCGCGCGCGTCGAGGAAATGATCGCGAACAGCATGCGGGCCCTGGTCGAGCGCGACACCGATGTCGCCCAGCGCACGATCGAGTTCGATCATCAGATCAACCGGCTCGAGGTGGAGATCGACGAGCTGTGCCTGCGCATCCTGGCGCGGCGGCAGCCGGTCGCATCGGACCTGCGCCTGATCACGCTCGCGCTCAAGCTCGTCACCGACCTGGAGCGCATCGGCGACATCGGCGTCAACATCTGCGAGCGGGTGATCGAGCTCAACATGGAGCCGCCGCTCAAGCAGTACGTCGACCTGCCGCGCATGGCGCAAATCGTCCAGGGCATGATCCGCGACGCCCTCGACGCCTTCGTCAATGCCGACGTGGATCGCTCCCGCGACGTGGTCGAGCGCGACCGCGTGGTCGACGCCTACTACGGCCAGATCTTCCGCGAGCTGCTCACCTACATGATGGAGGATACGCGCAACATCTACCGGGCGATCCGCCTGCAGGCGATCGCCAAGTACCTCGAGCGCATCGGGGATCACGCCACCAACCTCGCCGAGATGGTGATCTTCATGGTGCTCGGCAAGGACGTCCGCCACCTCGGCAGCATGACCGAGCCTTCCGCGCGGCGAATGCCGCGGGGAATCCTGTTCCTCTGCCGCCAGAACGCGGCGCGCAGCCAGATGGCCGAAGCGTTGGCGAGAAAGCGGTTGCCGTCCGGAATCCACGTCGCAAGCGCAGGCTCCGAGCCCGCCGCCGCGGTGAATCCATGGGCGGTACGCACGATGCAGGAAGTCGGCCTCGACATCGCCTTGCAACAGCCCAAGCCGCTCGCCGAGGTGGCCTGGGGCGACTTCGATACGGTGATTACGCTCTGTGCCGAGGAAGTCTGCGTCGTTCCGCCGCGCGGATTGCGCCAGCACCATTGGCCGCTCGACGACCCTGCCGCGGCCGCAGGATCGGACGCGGAAATCCAGGCGGCGTTCCGCGCCACGCGCGACGAAATCGAGCGGCGGCTGCGCGAGCTGGTCGAAGGCTTCCGTTAGCCTATTCGACCGGGATCGTCTCCCAGGCATTGGCCTCGCGGCGCGTCTGTGCCGCGTGGTTAGGAGCGGCGGGTCAGCCATAGCAGCAGCCCGATCACGGCGCAGCCGAGCTGGCCCGCAGCGAGCCAGACGACCGTGGGCGAAAGCAACGGCGCGACGACTCCGGCGACCAGCGCCGCCAGCATGGTCTGCGTGAACGACTGGCACGACGCGACCAGGCCTCGCAGGCCCGGATAGAGATCCATCACCAGCAGCGTCACCATCGGCGCGGCGACCGCCATGCCGAAAGCACGAGCGATCGGCGTACACGCGCTGGGCCGCGCTCGTCGGCCGGCCCACGCGTTATATACAATTTCGGCGTCCGCAGCCGATGGACCGCCATGCGGATCCGAATCGGACCGGGCCGTCTGCACGCGCCTGAACAAGGATCTGCCCGATCCCATGGCAGCGGCTGGACGATTGCCGCAGCAGCCGCATTTCGATCGACACTCAGGAGCTGCAGCAGCCGGCGTATCGCAGCGAACTTCTCGATCTGCCCATCCTGCGTTGCCGCGATCAGCGGCGATTCCACCAGCAGCTTGTAGTCGCCCGAAGCCTGGCGCAGCCGGCCGAGATAGTCGACCAGTGGCTCGACCTCGAGCGCGAAAAGCTCGCCGAGCGTGCCGTAGAGATCCAGGGATCGATGTCGGCATCATCGCCGACGAGTGGTGCAACACCCTTGCCGATATCAAGCGCTTCGCCGCCGCGCAGGCCTGCGATTTCGTTCAGATCAAGACGCCCGACCTCGGCAGCATCCACAACACCATCGAGGCCATGCTCTACTGCAAGGCCAACGGCATGGGCGCCTGCCTCGGCGGCACGGCGAACGAGACCGACCATTCGACCCGCATTTCGTGCCACATCGGGCTCGCCTGCCAGCCCGACTTCATGCTCTCCAAGCCGGGGCTCGGCGCCGACGAAGCCTTGATGATCCAGACCAACGAGATGGCGCGAACGCTCGCGCTGCTCGCAGCAGGCCGGTAACAACGTCGGTTGCGGTTGCGGTTGCGCCGGCGCATGGCGCCGGTTTTGTGCCGGCGGGATTGGCAGCTAGAATCCTGCGTCAGCACGACGAAGAGCCAGCCATGCCTCGCGAACTCGTATTTCGCCTCAGCCGTTTCCGGGACCATTACTTTCCGAAGTTCGAACAGAAGTATCGCGAGCTGGTGGCGAAGGGCCAGCACCCGGGCACGCTCTTCATCGGTTGCTCGGATTCGCGCATCGTGCCGCACCTGTTGATGGATTGCGGGCCGGGCGAGCTCTTCATCGTGCGCAACGTCGGCAACCTGGTGCCGCCGTACGATGCTTCGCACGGTTATCACGGCAGCGCGGCGGCCATCGAGTTCGCCGTGCTCAGCCTGGGCGTCACCGATATCGTCGTTTGCGGCCACAGCCATTGCGGCGCGATTCAGGCGCTCTACCAGGATCTGCCTGCCGAGGCTCGGCATACGCGCAAGTGGCTCGAGCTGGCGCGCGAGGCGGTGTTGCCGGTTACGGCCAGCGACGATGCTCTGCGTCGCGTCGAGCAGCGCTCGGTGGTCCTGCAGCTGGAACGGTTGCTGACCTTTCCCATGGTCCGCAGCCGTGTCGAGGACGCCACACTGTTCCTGCACGGCTGGCACTACATCATCGAGGACGGCCGGGTGCTGGAGCTGGACGCAAAAAGCGGCGCCTTCCTGCCGCTCGACGCGGCGCCCTCCAGGCCCGTACTCGACCCGGACGAGAGCGCGGATCTGCTCGGGACGTATCTGTAGCGAGGCGCACACCGACCGGCTGTTCGTCTCCTACGGTTCGGCCCGGCGCGATTGCTCGCTCCTGCTGCGTGCTGCGCTTCGCTTGGAGCTAGGCGGACGGCGGGCCCGCGCCGGCAAGCAGCTTCACCAGGGCGGCATGATCGACCGGCTTCAACAGGTGCGCGTCGAATCCCGCCGCGATGGCGCGGCTGCGGTCCTCGGGATGTCCCCAACCGGTAACGGCGACCAGCTTCACATGCTTGCCCCAGGGCTCGTTTCGCATCCGGCGCGCCACCTCGTAGCCGTTGAGCCCGGGAAGGCCGATGTCGAGGAGGACGACGTCGGGCTCGAAGCGGGCCGCGGCGTCGATCGCCGCCAACCCGTCATAGGCCGTCTCGGTCTTGTTGCCGCTCAGCTCGAGCAGCATCGAAAGGCTGATGGCGGCATCGCGGTTGTCGTCCACGATCAGGATGCGCCGGCCCGAGACGACGGTTTCGGTTTCCGGGAGCGGCGGTGTTTCGGTCATATCCGATATCAGCTCATTTGCGACTGGACGTAGTTCTGCAGCCCGACGCTGTCGATCAACCCCAGCTGGGTTTCGAGCCAGTCGATGTGGTCTTCCTCGCTTTCGAGGATGGCTTCGAGCAACTCGCGGCTGATGTAGTCCTGTACCGACTCGCAATGAGCGATGGCTTCCTGGTACATGGGTCGCGCGCTCTGCTCCAGTGTCAGGTCACAGCGCAGCATCTCGGCCACGTTCTCGCCGATCAGCAGCTTGCCGAGCTCCTGCAGGTTCGGCACGCCTTCCAGGAACAGGATGCGCTCGATCAGCTTGTCGGCATGCTTCATTTCGTCGACCGACTCGGCCCGCTCGTGTTCGTACAGGCGCTTCAAGCCCATGTGGTCGTACATGCGGGCGTGCAGGAAGTATTGATTGATGGCGGTCAATTCCTGCTTGAGCGCCTGGTTGAGATAGGTGAGGACTTTGGGATCGCCTTTCATGCTCGCCTCCGGAAAATGCGCAGGCCGAACCGCCTTGCGTCGCAGCGGGCACGCGAATGCCACGCGACGGCGCATGCATCGTTCGTTTTTTTGTTTCGCGCGTAGAACGATTCTGCACGCCAGGCAATGGCGCACAGAAACGGGAGGCTAACTCATGTTGCCGGCGACGCGAAGCGTCGTCGCTGTCAGGCCGCGGTGCGCTCGCAAACGCGACTCGTTTCGGGGCACGAGGCGCAACACGCTTCCTCGTGCACGATGGCGAGCGCGGTGGAGGCGCACATGCCGCACTGAGCCGCAACGCCGAGTTGCATCTGCAGGTCGGAGAGCGTCCGCGCGCCTTGCTGGACGCAACCGCGGATCTGGCGATCGGTGACGGGATTACAAAGGCAGACGTACATGAGGCGATGAGCTGTAGTTCACGAATGCGAATTATTATCATTCGTGTGCCGGCTTGTCAATGTCGGCGTTAATTCGTGCGGGGGGATTGGAAATCCCACATGAAATCTGTGTGACCACCGCGGCGTCCCGCGGACTGCGGTTGCGTCAAATAATGAGAATCATTACCATCGCGACAAACCCGGTAAACGGATCGCCCCCGACCCGTTGCCGCGCAGCTTGGTCCGACCTCTACCGAAGCTGGGTCAGCTGCCCAGGGTGAAATCGCACAGCCAGCCAGCCCCGCTTCCGGCCAGCCAGCCGCTCAGAACCACCAACAGAACACAGGGAGCAGCATGGCCGAGACGGCCGACCAGTCCGTTTTCCTGCGCGCGGCGCTTGCGCTGCGAACGGGCGCATCCGCATGCTCATGGCTCGCGCGCGCGTTCCTCGTCGCTGCCTGCATCGTGTGCGCCCCGGCGGCTGCGTCGCCCCAGACCGTGGTGCACCTGCTCGACTACATCGGGGTGGATTACCCGCAGTTCGTGCAGGACGGCAAAGTGCTCGACGCGGCCGAATACAAGGAGCAGCAGGAGTTTTCGCGCCAGGTGCTCGAGCTGCTGAAAAGCGCGCCCGAAGTGCCTGCGCGCGCTGAGCTGCTGAAAGCGGCGGCCGAGCTCGCCGAGCGCATCGATGTCAAGGCCGCGGGTGCCGAGATCGCACGGCGCGCCGCGGCATTGCGAGGGCAGGTGATCGCGGCGTACCGGCTCGGCGTAGCGCCCAGACGCGCTCCGGACCTCGAGGCGGGCAAGCGCTTGTACGCGGCGCAATGCGCGTCATGCCATGGTGCGCAGGGCCGCGGCGACGGGCCGGCGGGCAAGAACCTGGATCCCACGCCATCCGATTTCCACGACCACGCCCGTATGGCGCAGCGCAGCCTCTACGGCCTCTACAACACCATCACGCTGGGCGTCGCCGGCACCGGCATGACCTCGTATCGCCATCTCGGCGAGGACGAGCGCTGGGCGCTTGCCTTCTACGTCGGCACGCTCGGCGCCGACGCACAGCGGGTGGCGCAGGGAGCCGCCGCCTGGCAGCAAGGCAAGGGCAAGACCGAGATCGGGACGTTGCGCGCGCTGGCGACGCTCACCGATGAAGAAGTCGGGCAGAAGTACGGCGCTGATACGGCCGCTGCGTTCGCCTGGCTCAAGACGAATCCGCAAGCGCTTGCAGCCGTGCAGGAGTCGCCGATCGCCGTTTCGCGCCGGCTGCTCGCAGAAAGCGCCGCGGCGTATCGCACCGGCGAGCCCGAGGAAGCGAACCGCCTCGCACTCCAGTCCTATCTCGAAGGCTTCGAGCTCGCCGAGGCGAGCCTCGATGCGATCGACGGCAAGCTGCGCCAGCAGGTCGAGGCGGAGATGTTCCGCTATCGCGACCTGATACGCCGTGGCGTTCCTGCCGCGGAAATCGACGCAGCCGCCGACACGATCGACGGCCTGCTGGCCACCAGCGCCGACAAGCTCGAGGGCGAAGGCCTTTCGCCCACGGCGGCCGCGCTGAGCGCGTTCGTGATCCTGTTGCGCGAGGGCCTCGAGGCGCTGCTCGTGGTGGCCGCGATCGTGGCGCTGCTGGTGAAGGCGGGGCGGCGCGATGCGCTCGTGTGGATTCACCTCGGCTGGATCGGCGCCCTGGTCGCGGGCGGCCTCACCTGGTTCGCCGCTTCCGCCCTGATCGAGATCAGTGGGGCAACGCGTGAATTCACCGAAGGGGTGACTGCGCTGCTCGCCGCCGCCATCCTGCTCTACGTCGGCGTCTGGCTGCACGGCAAGCGTCATGCGCATGCGTGGCAGGCGTTCATCGATACGCGCTTGCGCGGAGCGCTTGCGCGCGGCACATTGTGGGCGCTTGCCGGCGTTTCCTTCCTCGCCGTCTATCGCGAAGCGTTCGAGACGGTGCTGTTCTATCAGGCGTTGTGGCAGCAGGCAGGCCAGGCCGCGCTCGGCTCCATCGTCGTGGGCTTCGCCTGTGCGGTGGTCGTGCTGGCGGCAGTGGCGTGGCTGATTCTGCGCTACGGCGTGCGGCTGCCGCTGGGCACGTTCTTCGCCGTGAGCGCGCTGCTCCTGGCCGCGCTCGCCGTGGTCTTCACCGGCCACGGACTGCGCGCGCTGCAGGAGGCGGGCTCGGTCGCGGCCACGCCGTTCGGCGAGATCGATCTTCCTGCCTTGGGCGTTTATGCCACGCGGGAAACGCTCGGCGCGCAGCTGCTGGTGCTTGCGCTTGTCGCCGCGGGATTCTTCGTACAGGGGCGGCGGCGAGCGCGATGATGCGTGCGCTTCGGGTGGTTTCGCATCGCGGGCGCGGGTTTGCCACGCTGGCGTTCCCGTCCGTCTCCGGCGCAGCCGGCGCCCTCATCGAGCACAGCGCAGGAGACAGCGCCGGAACCCTCTAGCCCATTCAACGCCAGCCAGCCACACGGCCGCGCGCCGACAGCCAGCCATTGCGTTTCCTCCAGCAAGAAAGGAAATACCGATGGCAATCGGAAAATCGCGGGCAGCAGCCGCAGCGGCTTGCCTTGCATTCACGACCGGAGCCGCGGGCCAGATCAAGCCCGAGCAGCGCCTGCCCGAAGTGACCGTGCGTCCGGCGCCGCTGCCGCAATCGCCCTACGGCCCCGACGAGGGCTACCAGGCTGCGCGCAGCACCACGGCGACCAAGACCGACACGCCGTTGCTGGAAACGCCGCAGGCCGTCACGATTGTGACGCGCGAGCGGATCGAAGACCAGGGCGCGCAGAACCTGCAGGATGCGCTCAACTACGCCGCCGGCGTGCGCTCCGATGCCTACGGGCTCGATTCGCGCAGCGACAACGTCCGCGTGCGCGGCGCCTATCCCGACGAATACCGCGACGGCCTGCGCCGCATGGTCGGCTATTACACGAGCAACACGCGCACCGAACCTTACACGCTCGAGCGCATCGAGGTGCTGCGCGGTCCCTCCGCGATGCTCTACGGGCAGGGGACCACGGGAGGCATCATCAACATGGTGAGCAAGCGTCCGCTCGCCGAGCCGATGCGAGAGATTGGCGTGCAGATCGGCAGTTACAACCGCAAGCAGATTCAGGCCGACTTGACCGGTCCGCTCGACGCGGACGGCCGCTGGCTTTATCGGCTGGTCGCGCTGGGGCGCGACGCCGATACGCAGGTCGACTACGTGGCCGACGACCGCAAGGTGTTCGCGCCTTCGCTCACGTGGCGGCCGAGCGCGGCGACTTCGCTTACGCTGCAAGGGCTGTGGCAGGACGACCACTCCGGTTCGACCTCGCAGTTCTTTCCGTTCAAGGGCGTGGTGCTGCCCAATCCGAATGGCCGGATTCCGGTTCGGCGGTTCGTCGGCGACCCCGACAAGGACCGCTACGATTCCGAGCGCAAGGAGGTGGGCTGGCTGTTCGAGCATCGTTTCTCGGACCGGTGGACGGTGCGGCAGAACTTCCGCTATGCGAGAAACGCGGTGGACTACCGGTCGATCTACGCCGATTTCTTCACCAATCCGTCCGATCCCTACATCGATCCGGCGCAGCGCGTGTTGAACCGCACCGGTTACTTCGAGCAGCGGCGCAACAAGGTGCTCACGGCCGACCAGCATCTCGAGGGGCGCGTGAACACGGGCCCGGTGCAGCACCATCTTCTGCTGGGCGTCGATATCGTGCGCTTTCGCGAGCGCTCGAAGGTGGCGTTGTATACGCCGCCCGCGATCGACGTGTTCGATCCGGTCTATCTTCCGTATGCGGAGCCTGCGCTGGCCGACAATCCGCGCAGCAAACTGCACCAGGCGGGCATCTACCTGCAGGACCAGATGCGGATCGGCAACTGGATCGTCGTCGCCGGCTTGCGGCGGGATCGGGCCAAGAACAGCCTCGAAGGCTCGCCGGACGAAGTCGATCGCGCCACCACGCGCCGCGGTGCGCTCATGTACGTGTTCGACAGCGGCGTGGCGCCCTACGTGAGCTACAGCGAATCGTTCACGCCGATCGCCGGCACCAATCTCGCCGGCGAGCGCTGGACGCCGACGCGCGGAAAGCAGCGCGAAGTGGGTTTGAAGTGGGAGCCGCCCGGACGACGGCTCTCGATCAACCTCGCGCTCTACGAGCTCGACGAGGAGAAGCGCCAGGTGCCGGACCCGAACAATGCGCTCGATCAGGTGCAGGTCGGACGCACCCGGACCCGCGGGCTCGAGCTCGAGATGGTCGGCCGCCTGCTGCCCGGGCTCGACATCGCAGCTCATTACAACTACACCGATATCGACCAAACGCTCGAGGCCCTGCCCGAGCATCAGGTCGGGGTGTGGGGCACATACCGTTTCGCGCTCGGCGACATGCCGGGATTCATGGCCGGCGCAGGCGTGCGCTACATGAGCGCGTTCACCGATGGCACGGCGCCAGAAACGCCGTCGGTCACGTTGTTCGACGCCATGCTGGGCTACGACCGCGGCGCGTGGCGTTACGCCTTGAACGTTCACAACCTCACCGACAAGGTCTACGTCAGCACCTGTCTCGGACGCGGCGACTGCTGGTGGGGCTCGCGCCGCACCGTGATCGCGAGCGCACGTTACCGGTTCTGAGCTGCGCTGCCCCGCCGCAGGGCCGCGGGCCAGGTCTTGCTTATTGCATCGCCCAAACGGATAGCTGCATGAGATGCAAGAAGCAAGACCTGACCCTAGACGTGACCCCGCGGACGTGACCCCGCGGACGTGACCCCGGAGCCAGACCCCCGCGGAGCCGCCGCAGGCGGCAATGCAAGAAACAAGACCTGACCCCGCGGAGCCGCCGTGCGACAATGCTAGGCGAGGTGCTCCGTTGCGACTCGATATTTCCATCGTCATGCAGCGCACGCCGCTCGCGAGCCGCTGGGCGACTGAGCGCTGGGAGCCGGTTGCGGTCATGATCGAGCCGCCCGGCGGCAATCACGGGCACGCTTTTTTCTTGCAAGATGGACCCGAGGCTGGCACGCGCTGGCGTTTCACGGCGCTTGCGCTGGAACTGCACCGCTCCGAGGCCGAGGGGTATCATCTCAACCTGACGGCTCCAGCGCCCATGGTGTTCGTCATGTGGCGCATGCTCGAGCCCGAGGCGATGGAGGAGGGCGGCCCGGCCGCCCGACCCGAATTGGCGACTGTGAGCTATGACGAAGCCGCCCGGATGCTTGACGGTGGCGAACGGGTGGACGGGGTACCGATGCCGGTTGCAATCCGGGACTGGATGGCGCCCTTCGTCGCCGAGCACTACAAGCCAGAGCCCAAACGCAAGGTCCGTCGCCGCGATCCCTTGAGCGACGAGGCGCAGCCCGCGGCTGTGCTCCGACCGTCCACGAAGGTCGACGAGCCGCAGCGCGAATGACGCGCGACGCTGATCAGCCGGCCGGCGCGCCGGCGAAGGACGAAACGTTCCTGCAGCGGTGGTCGCGCCGCAAGCGCGCCGTCGAGCGCGATGGCGCCTCCGAGCCGATGCCGCCTGCGGTTGAGTCCTCGGCTGCATCGGCAGTCTCGCCGGGCGCAACGCACACCGCACCCGCGCAGCACACCGCACCCACGCAGCGCACCGCGTTTACGCAGCGCACTGCATCTGCGCAAGACGCGGCATCCGCTGAGCCGCCGGCACCGCTGCCGCCGATCGAATCGCTCACGTTCGATTCCGATTTCCGCGCCTTCCTGCAGCCGCACGTAGCCGAAGACCTGAAGCGTCAAGCGCTCAAGAAGCTGCTGCACGATCCGCGTTTCAACGTGATGGACGGGCTCGACGTCTA
>JBOIEI010000320.1:0-2274 GCA_050741055.1 Burkholderiales bacterium
CGCGAGCATCCGGTCGCCGACGCCGGCTCGGCTGCCATCGTCGCGCGGCAGACGACTTACCCGAGCGGCTTTCAGATCGATCCGCACTGGCACGCACGCGCGCAATTTCTGTTCGCCGCCTACGGCACGATGACCGTGCGCACGCCGCGGCGCGGCTGGATCGTGCCGCCGAGCCGCGCGCTGTGGATCCCGGCCGGCACGGTGCACCAGATCCGGATCAACAGCACGGTCGAGATGCGCAGCCTCTACATCGAGCCCACGGCCGCGGCCGGGATGTGGAGCGAGTGCGTCGTGCTCGCGGTGACCTCGCTCGCCCGCGAGCTGATCCTGCGCGCCGGCGCCCTGCCGTTGCGATACGACGAGAGCGGCGACGACGGGCTGCTCATGCGTCTGCTGCTGGCGGAGATCCGGCGCTTGTCGGTGTGCGCACTGGATCTGCCGCTGCCCGAGAGCGCGGATCTCGCGCGGCTTTGCGAGCGTGTTCTGACCGATCTGTCCGCGCGGCGTCACTGTCGCACACAGGCGGACGACCTCGCCATGAGCACGCGCACGCTCTATCGCCGGTTTCTCAAGGAGACCGGAATCACCTTCGCCCGCTGGCAGCAGCAGGCGCGCCTGCTGGAAGCGATTCGGCGCCTGGCTGAAGGCGCCTCGGTTACAGCCACGGCGCTGGATCTGGGCTACGAGAGCACCAGCGCGTTTTCTGCCATGTTCCGCCGCTCGCTCGGTCAGACGCCGCGCGCGTTCGTTGCGGGCTGTTCCAATCATCGCCAGGAGGAGACAGCATGAAATCGTATTGGATCGTGACCAAGGGTCACGAAGCGGTGCTCGAGCTGCGCGACGTGCCCGAACCGAAGCCGAAGCGCGACGAAATCGTAGTCCGAGTGCATGCCAGCGCGCTCAATCGCGGCGAGCTCTTCGTCGGCGGCGCCGTGCACGGCGGGCCGGAAAAGCTCGGCGGCAGCGAGTGTTCGGGCGTCATTCACGCGTTGGGCGAGGGCGTCACCGGCTGGAAAGCGGGCGATCGCGTGATGGGCCGCGCCCGCGGCACCTGGGCGCCGTATGCCATCATGGAAGCGGCGCAGATCCTGCCGATGCCCTCGCGCCTCACATGGGAGCAGGCGGCGGCGATTCCTTCCAGCTTTCTCACCTCCTACGAGGCGATCGTGCGCTTGGGCAGGCTCGACAAGGGCGACTGGCTGCTGGTGCTCGGTGCATCGTCCGGTGTGGGTGTGGGCGCCATCCAGATCGCCCAGGTATTCGGTGCCAAGTCGATCGGAACCTCGGGCTCGGCTCAGAAGCTGGAAAAGCTGAAATCGATCGGACTCGACGTGGGCATTTGCACGCGGGCGCCTGATTTTTCCGCCAAGGTGCGCGAGGCGACCGACGGCAAGGGCGCGAACGTCGCACTCAATCTCGTGGGCGCGAGCGTGTTCCCCGAGATCCTGCGCTCGCTCGCCTACCAGGGACGGGTAGCGATCGTCGGTTATGTCGACGGCAAGTTCAGTGCCGAGATCGATCTCAATGCGGTGCACGTGAACCGCTACGACATCTTCGGCGTTTCGAACGCGAAGCTGCCGGCGGATCAAAGGGCGCTCGCGACGCGTGGCTTCGAGCGGGACATACTGCCTGCGCTCGTGGACGGGCGAATCACGCCGCTCGTCGACCGCGTGTTCGGGTTCGACGAGCTCCCCGCCGCCAAACAGCATATGGAATCCGATGCGATGGCGGGCAAGATCGTCGTCAGGGTGGCCGTATGAGACTCCCGGCGGCTTGGCGATCGATTTTTCCTGACGGTTTGGAGCCGCCCGCATGAGCGTAAGAATTCGGCGCATCGAAGCGCGCGACGAGCCGCGCTGGCGCGAGCTCTGGGACGGCTATTGCCGCTTCTACGAGCGCGAGCCCTCGGAGCCGATTACCCGGCATACCTGGGCGCGAATCATGAACCCGGATTCGCCGGTGTACGCGATCGTGGCCGAGAACTCCGACGGCTGCGTGATCGGCATGGCCAACTACATCATCCACGACAACACCGCCACTTTGACGCCGATCTGTTATCTGCAGGATCTCTTCGTCGATCCGCAGGAGCGCGCACACGGCGTGGGCAAGCAGCTCATCGACTGGCTGGTGGCTGAGATGACGGCACAGGGCTGGTCGCGCCTGTACTGGAATACGAAGGAGAACAACTATCGCGCGCGCGGCCTGTACGACAAGTACACGCCGCACAGCGGGTTTCTGCGTTACGTGGTCAACAATTCAGCCGCGCAATAGAAC
>JBOIEI010000321.1:0-10859 GCA_050741055.1 Burkholderiales bacterium
CTGACTTCCGTCGTATCGACCCCGCGTGCCTCGACCTCGAACCGCGCGCGAGCGCGCGAAGCGCCCTTCTGGTCGATTCCCCGCGCCTCGATCAGGCAGCGCTTGACGGGATGGTCGTAGGTGAGCCGCGTCTCGCCGCGAAACACTGCCACGGTGGGGCCGAACTTGAACGTCACCTTGCCGCGATGGGCGCCCTCCGGCGTGAGCTCGGTGAGCTCCGCCCCGGGAATGCACGCGGCCACGACCGCCGGATCGGACATGAGCGGCCAGACCTCGTCCGGCGGCGCCGGCACCGAAAACTTCTCCTTCAGCTCGATCACTCGATCTCCTCGGTCAGTTCATTTCGTGGACGTGTGCGGGCCGCCACGTGCAGCTCGGCGGCTGAGCAATCACCGAATCGTACCGATACGGCTCTGCGCGCGCCAGTCGACGCGAGGTTTGACATCTGGGGTCGTGCCGTGCTCAAAGCTTCGCGAGGATGGCGCCACTATCGCGAGCAGGCGGCATCCGGAAAGCCGCGAGCTTCGCGCCTGGCAATTGCGCCTGGAGGCGTTGCAGAGAACGCCACTCGTGCGCAGGCGAACCGCAGCCGCGCCGGGATTTCGCCTGCGAGAATTTGCCGCTTCGGCTACTGGATGCGTGCGCCCGAGAGCTTGATGACCTTGGCGTACCGGTCGTACTGCACCTTCATCTCGCGGGCGAACTCGTCGAGCGTCATGTACATGGGGACGAGCGACTGGCTCGAGAGGTTCGAGGCTACGGCGGGAGCCGCGACCGCCTTTTTCAGCTCCGCATTGAGCTTCTCGACGATGTCTCTGGGTGTGCCTGCCGGCGCGAACGTTCCCATCCATGACGTCCATTCGTAGCCTTTCACGGTTTCCGCAATTGCCGGGACATCCGGAAACTGCGCCGTGCGCTTGGCGGACGAAACCGCGATCGGCCGCAGCCGCTTCGACTTGAGATACGGCAGAACTTCCGAAATGGGCGTGAGGATCACCTGCACTTCGCCCGAGGCCGTCCCGAGCGAAGCCGGTCCGCCGCCCTTGTACGGCACGTGCACGATGTCGATGCCGGCCATGCTGGTGAACAGGCTGGTGGCCAGATGCTGGAAGGAGCCCATGCCCGCCGTGCCATAGCTGATCTCGCCCGGACGCTTCTTCGCCAGCGTAACGAGATCCTTGACCGTGCGCACCGGCATCGAGGGATGCACCGTGAGCATGCCGATCAGCTGCGCCACCGGCGAGAGACCGACGAAATCCTTCATCGTGTCGTACGGCAGATTCTTGTACAGGTGGGCGCTGGAGATCAACGTGGTGGAATACACCATGAGGGTGTACCCGTCCGCCGGGCTCTGGGCCACCAACGAGGCGCCCAGCGTGCCGCTGGCGCCGGGCCGGTTGTCGATGATGAATTGCTGGCCGAGCTGCTCGCCGACCTGCCGGAACACGATCCGGCCGACGATGTCGGTCGCCCCGCCCGGGGGAAAGACGATGACCACGCGCACGGGTTTGGCTGGGTAAGACTGCGCCCAGGCCGTGCCGCATGCCAACAGGATAAGAACTGCCCATGTGCCCAACGATCGAATCGTACGCATGCCACTCCTCCTGATTGTGAGCGTCACAGCAGATGAGGCGAACCTCATCGGATCCGGGTACGGCGAAATGCGATCGCGGTCGACGCTTGCGGCGGCGCAGGTACCGGCATGTTCATCATTTGGGCGCTTATTATGCTCGCATGCGAAAAGAGAACCAGCGCGGCGGCTCATTTCGCAGAATCGGCCGGCTCACACCCGGTGAATCCCGTAAGCGGGTACCCTGGGATCTCTGCCTGGCCGTACGCCCGACGCGCCGCCGATTGCTGTCCAAGACGACGCGGTCGAGCACCCCTGCGCATCCAATCCGCGTTGATCACGGTCAGATCGGACGTCCTACTTCCCTGGACCGACGCGGAAGCAGCGCCGTCGGCGCCTGCCTCTTCGCCTTACGGTAGACTCGGGTGCACGGGTCCGATGGTCCGGTTCCGATGGTCCGGGTCCGATGGTCGGGTGAGCACGACACGCGGCCGTGACGGAGCATGAGTTGGCAGACACGACGAGAAAGCAACGCGCTGCCGCGGAAACGCAACGCGCTGCCGCGGGGAAGGAACGCGCTGCCGCGCAATGGCTCGCGCAACCGCACGCGGCGATCGACCACATCCGGACGCGAATCCGGCAGCACGAGTACCGGCCGATCGCGGACGACGAAGCCGCCATCACGCATGCGGTGCTCGTTCCTTTCTACGTGCTCGGCGGCGAGTTGCATATCGTGCTCACCAAGCGCACCGACCTCGTGTCGATGCAACAAGGCCACATTGCCTTTCCCGGAGGACGACGCGAACCGGAGGATCCCGATCTGCTGGCGGCGGCGCTGCGGGAAAGCGCCGAGGAGATCGGGCTCGCACCGGCGGACGTGGAGGTTTTCGGGCGCCTCGACGATTTCTGGACGCGCGGCGGGAAGATGTTCGTCGCGGGCTTCGCTGGCCTGATCGATCCTGCGATGTCACCTTACCCCTGGCGAGCACAGGAACGCGAGGTTGCGGAGATCCTGGAAGTGCCCGTGCGCCACGTCCTCGATCCGCGCAACGTCGAGGTCGCAGAGCCCCGGGAAGTCATCGGGCGGATGTGGCCGAACGAGACGTTCGTCTTTCGTGGGCATCGCGTGTTCGGGGCAACCGCGAGGACACTACGCCACGTGCTGGAGCTCGCGCTCGGCGCCGGGTGAATGCCGGTCACGTCGCCCCCGACGCGTCGTCGCGGCTCAACGCCTCTTCACGGACGTCGTCGAACGACGCGTAGTTCATGGCATGCAGCCGGTGATAGAGCCCATTTCGGTCCAGCAACTGCTGGTGCGTGCCCGTTTCGACGATACGGCCGTCCTGCAGCACGATGATGCGGTCGGCATTTCTTACCGTGGCGAGCCGATGCGCGATCACAACCGCGGTGCGCCCGGCGAGCAGCCGCTTCATCGCGATCTGGATCGCGCGCTCCGTGTAGCTGTCGATGCTGGCCGTCGCCTCGTCGAGGATGAGGATGTCGGTATCGGCGACGAGCGCACGCGCGAAGCTCACGAGCTGGCGCTGGCCGAGCGATAGATTGGCGCCGCGCTGCTCGAGGCGGGTGTCGTAGCCCTGCGGCAGTTGCATGATGAAATCGTGCGCGCCGACCGCCTTGGACGCAGCGATCACCTGGTCGCGGGTCGCGCCGACGCTGCAATAGCGGATGTTCTCGAAGATCGTGTCGGTGAAGAGAAACGGCTCCTGCAGCACCATGCCCACGTGCCGGCCGAGCGAGTGCTGGGTGACATCGCGCACGTCATGACCGCCGATCAGCACCTGCCCGTCCCGGACATCGTAGAAGCGATGGATGAGCGCCGCGGTGCTGGTCTTTCCCGACCCGGTCGGACCGACCAGGGCGATCGTCTCGCCGGGGGCGACCTCGAAGCTCACCTCGTGCAGCACCGGCCGCCCGGGAACGTAACCGAACGTCACGTTGCGGAATTCGATCGAGGGCTCGATCTCGCCCAGCTCGCGCGCACCGGGTTTGTCGACGACGTCGACCGGCACGTCGAGCACCTCGAAGATGCGCTGCCCGGAAGCCATCGCGCGCTGCATCACGCTGTACTGCGCGGTCAGCGAGCGGATCGGATCGAAGAACCGCTGCACGTAGAACACGAACGCCACCATGACGCCGAGCTCCAGCGTGCCGTCGAGCACGCGGGTGCCGCCGGCGAACACGACGATCGCCATCGCCATGCCCGTGAGCGTATCCACGATCGGGATCATCACCTGGGAGAATTTCGCCGCCCGCAGCGTGGCGCTCAGGTAGTCGCGCGCCTTGCGCTCGAAGCGCACGAAATTCACCTTCTCGCGCGTCATTTCCTGCACGGTGCGCACGCCGTTGATGTTCTCGGCGAGCGCCCCGTTCACGATGGAGCTCGCCTGGCGCGCGCGGACGAACGCGCGGCGCGCGGGCGGCAGCCAGATCATGCGCACGATCAACAGCACCGCAACCACCGACAGTGTGAGCCCCGCCAGCTCGACATCGAGGGAAAGCAGCACCGCCACGATGCCGACGAGCAGCAGCAGATCGCCGAGCGCGGTCACCAGCGTGTCGAGGAACTCCTGCAACGCCCCGACATCGCCTTGCAGTCGCGACATGAGCCGCCCGACCTCGGTCTTGTCCATGAAGGACATGGACAGCCGCTGCAGGTGCGCATACATGGCGCGGCGCAGATCGAACAGGATGCGCTCGCCCGTCTTGCCGACGATGACCTCCTGCCCCAGGCTCGCGGCCGCGTTGACGGCAATCACCAGCGCAAAAGCCAATGCCGCCGTCAGCAGAAGATTGCGGTCCATCGCGCCCGGCACGAGCGCTCGGTCGATGGCGGTTCCGATCACGAGCGGGATCGCCAGCTGACTCGCGGTGAATAGCACCACGCAGCCGATCGCCAGCCATAACGAGCGGCGATACGGCACTATGTAGCCGAAGAAGCGGCGAACGATCCCGCGGTCGAAGACTTTGCCGAAGATCTTTTCGTCGATGTCTTCGTTCAATCCGTGCGCAGGTTGCGCCGGGGTGACCGTTCTACTTTGCGCCGTGGCCATCGCGACTTTCCTTATCGATCGCCGCCGCGCATGCGGAGGTCCGGAAGCACCGTGCCTGGATTCCCGTCTATACGAAAACGACGCGGCTGCAAGGCATCCCTCATTTCGCGAATACGCCGGCGGTTTGCGGCGCGGCGTCCGTGGGTCCCGTATCCGCACCGCGAAGCTGCAGCTCGTACAGGTCGCGGTAGCGACCGCCGAGAGCAAGCAGCTCACCGTGCGTGCCGCGCTCGACGATACGGCCGGCTTCCAAAAATACGATCTCGTCCGCGTGCAAGAGCGATCCGAGCCGGTGCGAGATGACGATCGTCGAGCGTTCCTTGCCAAGCTCGCGCAGTGCCGCCCGAATCTTCTGCTCGGTGCCCGCATCCACCGATGCGGTCGAATCGTCGAACACGATCACCGTCGGCTCCGGCAGGACGCTGCGCGCGATCGACAGCCGCTGGCGTTGCCCGCCGGAGAGCGTCAGCCCGCGCTCGCCCACCAGCGTTTCGTAGCGCCCCGGCAGACGCTCGACGAAGCGATGCAGCTGCGCGGACTCCGCCGCGTCGGTGATGCGTTCCTCGCCCGCTTCGGCATCGCCGTAAGCGATGTTGCCTTCGATCGAAGCCGAGAACAGAAAAGTGTCCTGCTGCATGACGCCCACGCAGGCGCGCAGCGACTCCAGCGTCACCTCGCGGATATCCTGGCCGTCGATCGTGATGCGACCGGCACTCACGTCGTAAAAACGCGGGATGAGATGCGCGATGGTCGACTTGCCGCTGCCGGGCGGGCCGACGATGCCGAGCGTCCTGCCCGGACCGACTTCGAACGAGACATCGGCGAGCGCGAGCGGTTCGCCGCTCGCCTGATAGCTGAAATCGACCTGCTCGAAGCGCAGCACGCCCTCGGTCACGGCAAGGTCGCGTGCGCCGGGCTTGTCCCGGATCGCCGGCTTCAGGTCGAGCACTTCGAATACGCGCGCGCCGGATATGGAGCCGCGCGCCGCGGAATTGACGATCATGCCGATCTGGCGCACGGGCTGCTGCAGGATCGCCATGAAGGTCAGGAACTCGGCCAGCGTGCCGACCGACAGCACGCCCTCGATCACCCTCACCCCCCCGATCCAGAGCACCAGTCCCATGGCCGCATAGTAGGCGAGGCTCATGGCGGCGCCGTTGCGGTAGCGCACGTCGATGCGCTTCATCGACATGGCCAGCGCGTCCGCCGAAGCCTGGTCGAACTTGGCGAGCTCGAAGGCCTGGGCGACGAACGCGCGCACCACCCGGATGCCGCCGAGATTCTCTTCCATGATGCGGGTGAGCGCCGACAGCCGCTCCTGCAGCTCGCGCCACGTGCGCCGCAGCCACAAGCGCGAAACGGCGGCGCGCCAGGCCACGACCGGAACGAAGCTCAAGGCCAGGGCGCCGAGCAGCGCATCGAGGCGCACGACCTGGTAGCCACCGTATCCGACCAAGACCACCAGCGTGACGGTGCGGAACACGGCGTTCTCGAGAAAACGGCGCACGCCCTCGATGTCCAGCATGCCGCGCGTGATGAGGTCGCCCGAGTGGACGCGATCGTGGTAGCTGAAGGAGAGCCGCTGCAGCTTATCGAAGTACGCCAGCCGCAGCTCGTAGCCGATGCGATGCCCGAGCGACTCGCCCAGGTAATTCTGGAACATCGTGAACACCCCGCGCAGGATTCCTGCGCCGAGCACCAGCAGCGCGGTGGCCCAGAGCGCCGCCGCGGCGGCGTCGCGACCCGTGGCCCCGTGAGCGAGCAGACCCTGCGCGTGGTCGACCGCGTCGCCCAGGTAGCGGGGAATCAGTAATTGGAAGTTGGCGGCGATCACGGCGCAAGCGACGCCCAGCGTCATGCTGAAGCGGTGGCGGGCCGCCATGCGCAGGATGCGCAGGATCACGTTGACCGAGACTTCGCGCGCGGGCGCGGAGGCAGGCTTCGCGGCCGCAGCGTCGCCCGCTTCGTTGGAGGCTTGGTCTGCGGCGGAATCAGTCAAGCGCGAGGTCCATCGGAAGTGCACTCATCAAGCATCATTTCCGCGCAACCGAAAATCCAGTCGACGAACGTCATTCCCGCGCAAGCGGGAATCCAGTTCCAGGCACGATTTCGATTCCCTGGACTCCCGCCTGCGCGGGAGAGACGGTGAAGCGCTCTGGCTCCCGCCTGCGGGGAAGAGACGGCTTTATCACGTCGGACTCATAGCTCGTGCAGATGCGACACCGTATGCTCCTCGCACGTGACGAACTCCAGCAACGCGGCCCTTCCGCTGTCCGTCACCTTGCGTGCCCGGTTGAAGGCTTCCTTGATCGCGCCCGGCTCGGTCACGCGCTCCGACCAGCCGCCGAGGGACTTCGCGATATCCGCGTAGCCGCCACCCAGATCGCGCGTGCGGAAGAGGTCGTGCGAAGTCTTCATGTGGCGCGTCTCTACCGCCATGCTGTTGTTGTTGAGCACGACGGTCAGGATCGGAATATCGGCGCGCACCGCCGTCTCGAAGTCCAGGCCGGTCATGCCGAAGGCCGCGTCGCCCATGAAGTTGACGCAGAATTTCTCCGGCGCAGCGAGCTTGGCGCCCATGATCAGCCCCAGGCCGGTGCCGAGTTGGTGCGACTTTCCCCACCCGAGATACGTGCGCGGCCCTCCGGCGCAATAGGTCGGACACATCTGGTAGCGCGGGCTGCCGGAATCGTGCGTGACGATGGCCGTATCCGGATCGACCACCGCCATGAAGTCGGTGATCACGCGGTAGGGATTGATGGGCGTTTCGTTCGACTGGAGCTTCGGCGCCCAGTGCTCGAGCCAGCCGGCACGCAGCTTCTCGATTTCGGCGCGTACCGCCGCCCCATCGCGCGGCTTGCCCTTCATGAGATCCTTGCAAACGTCGATGAACTGGCGCAGCACCAGCTTCGCGTCGCCCAATAGCGGGTGGTCGGCAAAGTAGGCCTTGTTATGATCGATCGCATCGGCGGTGTTGTGGATGATGACCTTGCGCCCGGGAATGTTGGCGCACAGGTTGTGCTTGGAAAGCGACGAGCCCACCGCGAACACGAGATCCGCATTCTTGAGGAAGTGGAAGGCCGCATCGTTCATGGCCGCCTCGGCGCTGCCCAGCGCCAGCGCATGGCGTTCCGGAAACGCGCTCTTGCCCGCGAGCGTTGAGTAGACGGGTACCTGAAGCAGTTCCGCGAGCTCGATCAGTTCCTGCGTCGCATCCGCGTACAGCACGCCCTGGCCAGCCTGGATGACCGGACGCTTGGCATCGAGCAGCGCCTTGGCCGCGCTCAGGACGTCGTCGGGATTCGCCTGCGCTTTCGCAATCCGGACCGGGCGATAGCTTTCGGCCACCGCGGGATCGATCTGCGCATTGCCCACGTCGATCGGAACCTCCACCAGCGCAGGTCCGGGCCGCCCCGAGCGCATCTGCGTGAAAGCGCGCCGCAGCGTATCGCCCGCGCGCTCGGGCCGGTTGATCTGCTCGGCGAACTTGGTGACCGATTCGTAGGTCCGGATCGAGGAGAAGTTGGGAAAGACGCGATCGCGCTCGAGCGGATGACCGAGCGGCAGCAGCAGCATCGGCACCGCGTCGGAGAATGCCGTGGAAACGCCGGCGAACGCGTTCTCCGCTCCCGGACCGTACTGCATTGCGAACGCGCCCGCCGGGGCGCCGTTCTTCACCCGGCTCCAGCCGTCCGCGATACCGACGCCGACGCGCTCCTGGCGGCAGATCACCGGCTTGATCCCGGCCGCGGCTGCCGCCTCGATGACGGGCGTGGTCGGGAATGACGGCAGGATATGGATACCTTCGCGCTTGAGTATCTCGGCGATCGCGTCGATCGTTCGCATCTTGGTCCTCCGG
This sequence comes from Burkholderiales bacterium, assembly GCA_050741055.1. GTDB lineage: Bacteria > Pseudomonadota > Gammaproteobacteria > Burkholderiales > WYBJ01 > WYBJ01. The sequence continues at coordinate 8,501 of JBOIEI010000321.1, forward strand.
GTAAACGTGGTCCCGCTCCGTGCGCAAAGCGCACCGCTCGGCACCACACGATTCCTGCGCCACTGCTGCAAATGAGTTCATAATATTCGCAGATTTCCCGCGCTGCACGATGGAGAGATGGATGCCTGCAACGCAGCTCGTGTACGACCCTGTCGCCCCCTGCCTCACCGCGCCGCAGTCGAGCCGCCGCGCGCTCGATGCGCTCGCCGGCAAGGTGATTGGTTTCATCGACAACTCCAAGCCCAATTTCAACCTGCTGGTCGACGAGCTGGCGACGCTGCTGCCCGCCCGCTACGGCGTGGCGCGCGTCGTTCACCGCCGCAAGCGCAGCGCGTCGCAAGCGGCCTCCGAGGCGATGCTGCAGGAGCTGGTCGAGCAGTGCGATGCCATCATCACGGGATCGGGCGATTGAGGCTCCTGCACGTCGTGGAGTATCCACGACAGCGTAGAGGCGGCGAAGCGCGGCAAGGTTGCGCTGACCGTTTGCTCGAACAGCTTCACCGGCCTGGGTAGAGCCCAACAGAAGGCGCTCGGCGCTCCGGACCTGCCCATCGCGGTCGTTCCGCACCCGTTCGGCACCCGCAGCCGTGACGAGCTGCGCCGCATCGCAGCAGGCTGCGTCGACGATATCGCCCGACTCCTGTGCGAATCGGACGCGCAGGCGTCCGCCGTGGCGAGCCGGAACGCGCCTGCGGCCCCGCGCGCGGGGCTCATCGAAGCGCCCACACGTTTCGACGAGCTCAACAAGCTCTTCATGGCGCGGCGCTGGGGCGACGGGCTGCCGATCGTACCGCCGACGCAGGAGGCGCTCGAGCGCATGCTGCGGCACACGCGCCGCGCGCCCGACGAGGTCGTTGCGACGATTCCGCCGGGGTTCGGCGCAGCCACGGTCGAGTACATCGCAATCAACGCCGTCATGGCAGGCTGCCATCCGGAATATCTGCCGGTGCTGATCGCGGCCGCCGAGGCAGTCGCCACGCCGCGGTTCCACGCCCAAGCCATTCAGGCCACAACCAACCCGGCCGCCGTCTGGCTCATCGTGAACGGGCCGATCGCGAAGTGGCTCGAGGTCAATGCGGGCAGCAACTGCCTCGGCCAGGGCACGTGGGCGAACGCGACCTTGGGACGGGGGCTGCGGCTCGTCCTGCAGAATATCGGACGCGCGTTACCGGGCGAGATGGATCGCGCGACGCAGGGTCAGCCCGGCAAGTACACCTTCTGCTGCGCGGAGAACGAGGACGCGAGCCCTTGGGAGCCGCTGCACGTGGAGCGCGGCTTCGGTCCCGACGCGAGCACCGTGACCGTGGTCGGCGCGCTCGGCACCTGGAGCATGAACATGACCGCCGCCGCAGCCGAGGACGTGCTCGCCATGATCGCGGACACGATGCAATACCCGGCGAGCAGCGACTACGTGTACGGCGGCGCGCCGTTCGTCGTGCTGTCGCCGCAGCACGCAAACCTGTTCCATGCGGCCGGCTGGAGCAAGGCGGAGGTCAAGCGCCGCCTGTGGGCGCAGTCGAAGCTGCGCGCGGGCCGTTCGCGCGGCAGCGAATTTGAGCGCACAGCGACCGGACGCCGCGACGAACTGGGCGAGGTCGTACCGGATACGATGCTTCCCATCTCGCAGCAGCCCGAAGACATCAGCATCGTGGTCGCCGGCGGCCCGGGCTCGCATTCGGTTTTCGTGCCGGTCTCGGCGCACACGCGCTCGGTCACGCGCGAAGTGGTATTGTCCGAATAGATCGCCGCGCCTTGCTCGCACCCGCGGGGTCCGGGACGATGCGGCCAACCGTGGCGTTTCGTTCCCACGGCAATGACTATGTCCTGGCCGCCATCGAGCAGCGGTGCAGGCCAGGAGGAGTAAAGCGATGCCGCAAGCTTTGGTCATCGGGGGCTCGCTGGGCGGATTGCTCGCGGCCAACCTGCTGCGCTCGATCGGCTGGCAGGTGCAGGTGTTCGAGCGCGTGAGCGACGATCTCGCGAGCCGCGGTGCCGGCATCGGCACGCACGAGGAGCTGCTCGAGATCATGCACCGCGTCGGCGTCGAGGTGGATGCCTCCATCGGCGTCCATCCCGAATCGCGCACCTGCGTGGACCGCAGCGGCAAGCGCCTGCACCGCATCCCGCGACCGCGCATCCTCAGCTCCTGGGGCCGGCTCTACCGTGCGCTCAAGGACGCGTTTCCCGCCGAGGACTATCACTTCGACAAGTCGGCTACGTCCTTCACCGACGACGCGTCGGGCGTAACAGCGCATTTTTCCGACGGCACGCGCGCACGCGGCGACCTGATCATCGGGGCCGACGGCATCCGCTCCACGGTGCGGGCACAGATCCTTCCCGACGTGGAGCCGCAGTACGC
>JBOIEI010000322.1:0-1950 GCA_050741055.1 Burkholderiales bacterium
TGATCTGGATGGTGTAGCCGTCGGCGGGCGACGCCAGGAACTTCGCCATGCCGCTCTGGCCGGTGGCGCCTGGAACGTTGACGACGGGCAGCGACACACCGAGGATCGGCTCCAGGAGCTGGGCCGCAGCACGTGCAGTCTGGTCGGCGCCGCCACCTGCGCCCCAGGGCACGATGAAGTTGATCGGACGCGACGGATACTTTTCCTGTGCGCCGGCAAGCGGCACTCCGAACGCGAACGACGCTAGGAGTGCTGCAATCGCGCACCGCCAGACGAGCGTGGGCATTATTCCTCCTCCTTATGACAACGACCGGATTGGTCTGCTGCTGTCGGCGCAGCTTGCGGTCAGTATCGAGGATCGGCCGCCGAGGCGTCAAGGACTGGACCTAGAGCGTTCACGCAGGGCCTTACGTGAGGCAATAGCCAAGATTTCCATGGCGTGGGGTGGCGCGCGAAACGATGGTTTGATTCCATCTCGTCCGCCATTCGATCGAATTCGCGATCCGATCGCATTCCTACCAATACGTCAGCGCACCACGAAATATCGCTTTGAGCTCCTCCTTGCTGACATCGCGCGGCGCATTGCCGATGACCCGCCGCTGCGGAAACGCGCCTTCCGTCAGGGCATCCACGTCGCTTTCGCCGTAGCCGATGTAGGAAAGCCCGCCGGGAAATTCGGTCGCCTGCATCATGCCGATCAGGTGCTTCGCGAGCACCTCGCCGGCATCGTGCGTACTTGCGCCGCGCATGTCGGCGCCCAGGCACTCGGCGCCATCGAGATGCCGCTCGGGACAGGCCGCGGCGGTGAAGCGGTACACCGACGGCGCATTCAGCATGACCGACATGCCGTGCGGCACCATCGGCTCGCCGGCTGGGTAATCGGGCGCGCGGAAGGTGCGCACGAGCCCGGAGACGGCGTACGACATTCCGTGCGGCAGATGGCAGCCGGCATTGGAGAACGTCATGCCGGCGAGCATCCCGGCGTACATCATGTTGGCGCGCGCTTCGTCGTCGGCTGCGTCCTTCACCGCACGCACGAGATAGCGCCCGATCAGGCGCAGCGCCTCGCGCGCCCCCATGTCGCTCCACAGGTTCGCACCTTGGTTCATCGGCCGTGCCGGGCCCAAGCCGCTTCGCTGGCGCTTCGAATGCGGGCGCGCGGTCAACGATTCGAGCGAATGGCTCATGGCATCGAAGCCGCTCGCGGCGACGATCGTGCGCGGCAGCGTGCGGGTAACGAGCGGGTCCACCAGGGCTGCCGTCGGTATCATGCGCCGGCTCATCATTCCGGTCTTCGCCTTCATGGCCAGCAGATCGAAGATCGCAATCCCGGTGCATTCGCTGCCCGTGCCGCTGGTGGTGGGGCAGGCGATGTGCGGCTTGAGCGGGCCGGGAATCGGCTGTCCGCCGCCGATCGGCGCATTGATGTAGGTAAGAAAGTCGGCCGGGTACGTCGCGTAGACGTTCGCGGCCTTGCAGGTATCCATGACCGAGCCGCCGCCCACCGAGACGAAACCGTCGAACTTGCCTTCGGCGGCGAAGCGGGCCGCCGCCTGGAACGACTGATCGGTGGGCTCGACATGGACCTCGTCGTAGCGCGCGACATCCACGCCAGCCGCGCGCAGCGACTTCTCCACGGTTTCGACGTGCGGCAGTCGCGCGACGCGCTCGTCGGTGAAGAGCCCCACACGCTTCAGGCCCAGCGCCTGCGCGTGCTCGCCGGCCTCGGCCAGGCAGCCTGCACCGAAGGTGACCTGCGGCAGGTCGATGGTGAAGCTCGGGTCGCCTTCTCCCGAGACCAGGTAGTACTGACAGCAGTGCATCGCACGCTCCTCGCGTTTCGCGTACTCGACAATTTTCCCTCAACCTGGGCGCGCATCCTCCAGAATCATATCCGACGCCTTCTCCGCGATCATGATCACCGGCCAGTTGGTGTTGCCCGAAACCAGC
>JBOIEI010000323.1:0-9306 GCA_050741055.1 Burkholderiales bacterium
ACTACAAGGTGTTCCACACCACCGGCACGGCCGGCAAGCTCGCGGCGGCGGCTGCGGTGGGGCGGCTGCTCGCCCTGGATGCGCAGCGCATGAATCATTGCCTGGGCTCGGCCGGGACGATGGCGGCCGGGCTGTGGGAGTTCCTGCGCGACGCCGCCGATTCCAAGCAGCTGCATACCGCCAAAGCGGCGGCGGACGGGTTGATGGCGGCATACATCGCCCGCGACGGCTTCACCGGAGCGGCCCGCATTTTCGAGGGGTCACAGGGCATGGGCGCGGGTATGTCGACCGACGCCGATCCTTCCCGGCTGGTCGACGGCCTGGGCAGCCGCTGGGCCACCGCCGAGACCTCGTTCAAGTTCCATGCTTCGTGCCGCCATACGCACCCCGCGGCCGACGCCTTGCTGGAAGGCATGCGGCGCGAGCGGCTGCGCGCGGACGACATCGCGCGCGTCACCGCGCTGGTGCACCAGGGCGCGATCGACGTGCTCGGTCCGGTCACCGATCCGCAGACGGTGCACCAGTCCAAGTTCTCGATGGGCTTCGTCCTGGCCAACATCGCGCTGCACGGCCGCGCTGGCTTGAGCGAATTCACCGACGCCGCACTGCGCGACCCGCGCCTGCGCAGCTTCCACGACAAGGTCGGCATGAAGCTCGACAGCGAGGTCGACACGGCGTATCCGAAGCGCTGGATCGGCAAGGTCGAAATCCGCACCCACGACGGCCGCACCGTGGCGCAGCGCGTCGATACGCCCAAGGGCGATCCGGACAACACCCTGTCGCGTCCCGAGCTCGAGGACAAGGCGATGCGGCTGGCGGCATACGCGGGCGGCGCGAGCGAAGCCGAAATGCGCACAGTCATCGCACGCATCTGGCATCTGCACGATCAGGCCGACGTCCGCGCATTTTTGGGCTGAAGCGCCCAATCCGCCCGCTATTCCCCCGTTCGCTGCGAACCGCTGATGATAGCTTAGCTCACGGGACCAACAACCGTGTGCAAGGGGAGCCATGGGGGCGGAGGAAGTGGCAACGCGGTTTTTCGATGCAGGCGAGGCTCGGCCCGCGCTCAATGCGAGCGAGCTGAGCACCTTGGCGGCCTCGCGCCTGTTCCGGGGCGTGGCGCGCGAGCGGTTGCTGGAGCGCCTGAAGCCCAATGGCGAGGTGAGCCTTCGCCCCGGCGCGATGCTGCTCGAGCACGGGCAGCGCAACGCCAATATCTACCTTCTGGTCGCGGGTCGCCTCGCCATTTTTCTCGACGATGACGCGCGCATTCCGGTTGCGCACGTCGAGCCGGGCGAGTGCGTGGGCGAGATCTCAATCATCGACGACGAGGCGGCCTCCGCGTCGGTCGTCGCGCTCGAGCCTTCGCGCCTGCTGGTGACGAATGCGGCGCACCTGTGGGAGCTGATGGCCGACGAGCCCGCGGTCGCGTTGAACCTGATGCACATTCTGGCCGAGCGCATCCGGCGCAACAACGTCGCGGTGCTCGAAAGCTATCGCCAGCAGGCGCAACTGCACACCATCTCGACCGTGGACCCGGTGACGGGATTGCACAATCGCCGCTGGCTCAACGACATGTTCATCCGCCAGGTCGATCGTTGCGCGCGTGCGCGCCTGCCGTCGTGCCTGGCGATGCTCGATATCGATCGCTTCAAGTCGGTCAACGACAGCTATGGCCACCAGGCCGGGGACCGTGTGCTGGCGCAGGTCGGGCGCGTCATGCTGAAGCAATTGCGCCCGAGCGATCTGATCGCCCGCTATGGCGGCGAAGAGTTCGCGGTCTTGCTGCCCGAAACGGCATTGCCGGAAGCGGTTGCGGCGCTGGAACGCCTGCGCCTCGCGATCGGCCAATGCCAGACGGCCATTGCGCAACGCGCCACCGTCAGGGTCAGCGTCTCCATCGGTATCGCGCAGTGGCGCGAGGGCTGGAGTCTGGACGAGCTGATCCAGGCTGCGGACCGTGCCTTGTACGACGCCAAGCAAGCCGGCCGCAACCGGGTCATGCTGGCGCAAGAGAGCGCCTGATCGCAGCCGCCGGCTGCCGCATTTCAGCGTGATCCTCGTCCGAGCGGCACCATGCATGCAACGGACGGGCGGTGAGTCTACCCCGCTCGCCCGCCGTGCCTGACGCCTTCTTCGTTATCCCGCGCTGGCCTTGCTCTTGACGCAGTCGCTGACGAAGGCCTTGCGCTGCGCGCCCTTCAAGCCCTTCTCGGCCGCGGCGCTGCCGCATTCCTTGGCCGCGGTCCGCGCAGCCGGATTGCGCAGGCACTGGCTCATGTATTCCTTGCGCGCGTCGCCCTTGAGCCCCTTTTCCTTGGCGTCGGCGCTGCATTGGCTCATGCGCGTGGTCTGAGGCTTGTTGCCGGCCCCTTCAGCCGCGAAGGCGCTGTGGCCTGCGGCCATGAGGAGGGCGCTTGCTGCGATGACGATGCGATTCATGTCGTGCTCCTTTCGTCGTTGATAATCGGATGCCGCAGTGCACCGGTCGATGCCGACGTTGCGCGATTCGGCGTTGGCTGCGTGCACCACGGCGCTATTGCAGCAGAGCGCTGAACGGCGCTGAATACGGCAGAAGGACTAGCTGCCGGACTAGGACGACGAGTCAGGACAACGCGCGTTCGGCGAATGACCGCCTGCATCGATCCGTTTCCCGAGGGGCAGGAGGCGATGGCGTGCGCAACCGCGGAGCGGCTTGCCAGCCGCTTTGCGCATCATCAATAATCGGCGCAATACTCTGGAGCACAGCGTGAGAATCGTCGCCATCCGCGAGGCGGCCGTGCCGATCGCCTCGGCCATCCGCAACGCCTACATCGATTTCAGCCTCATGACCGCGAGCATCGTCGCGGTCGTCACCGACGTCGTGCGCGACGGCAAGCCGGTCGTCGGCTTCGGCTTCAACTCGAACGGCCGCTACGACCAAAGCTGCCTGCTGCGCACGCGCTTCATTCCACGGCTCATGAGCGCCGAGCCGGAAACGCTGATCGACTCCGAGCGCGACAACATCGATCCGCACAAGGTGTGGCAGCGGCTCATGATCAACGAGAAGCCCGGCGGCCACGGCGAGCGCTCGGTGGCGGTGGGCGTGCTCGACATGGCGGTGTGGGATGCCGTGGCCAAGATCGAGGGCAAGCCCTTGTACCGGCTGTTGGCGGAGCGCTATCGCAGCGGCGAATGCGATGCGAGCGTGTTCGTCTACGCGGCGGGCGGGTACTACTATCCGGGCAAGGATGTGACAGCGCTCCAGAACGAGATGCGCCGTTATCTCGACCTCGGCTATCGCGTGGTCAAGATGAAGATCGGCGGCGAGAGCCTGGAGGACGATCTGCGCCGTATCGACGCGGTGCTCGCGGTGGTCGGATCGGGCGAGCGGCTGGCCGTGGACGCGAACGGCCGCTTCGATCTCGACACTGCCTTGCGCTACGCCCGGGCGCTCGCCCCGTACAAGCTGTTCTGGTACGAGGAACCGGGCGATCCGCTGGACTACCGGCTGCAGGCCGAGCTCTCGCAGCACTACGAAGGGCCGCTCGCGACCGGCGAGAATCTCTTTTCGATGCAGGATGCGCGCAATCTCGTCCGCCATGCGGGCATGCGCCCCGAGCGCGACTGGCTGCAGTTCGATTGCGCGCTCTCGTACGGCTTGGTGGAGTATCTGCGCACGCTCGCCATGTTGACCGAGCATGGATGGTCGTGGCGGCGGGTCGTCCCGCACGGCGGCCACCAGATGTCGCTCAACATTGCCGCCGGGCTGGGGCTCGGCGGCAACGAATCGTACCCGGGCGTGTTCCAGCCCTTCGGCGGATTCGCCGACGGCGTGCCGGTCGAGGACGGGCGGGTGCGATTGCCCGACGCGCCGGGCATCGGCTTCGAAGTCAAGGCCGACCTGTACCGGGTCCTGTCGCAGCTCACGGCAGGGTGAAGCACTGCTGCGCCTGGGCAGGAGCCGTGCGGGCAAGCGGCCTTCGAGCGACGCCAAGGGACGCGCTTTCAAGCAAGCACGAGTGCGGCTCGGTTCGAGCACGATAAGTGATAAGTCTTGGCAGCCTCGGTTGCCGCCGTATAAAGTGTGGCACTACGACCGACCGACAGGAGAACAAGCATGACGCAAAGCGTCGGATTCCACGAGAACGAAGACCTGCTCGATCCGGAAACGCGCGACCGGCATCGCGCGATCGCCTCGCTCGGCGAGGAGCTGGAAGCTGTCGACTGGTACGACCAGCGCGTGAAGGCGGCGCACGACGACGAGCTGCGCGCGATCCTCGCCCACAACCGCGACGAGGAGAAGGAGCACGCGGCGATGGTGCTCGAGTGGCTGCGCCGCCGGGATTCCAAGCTCGACGAGCACCTGCGCAACTATCTCTTCCAGCAGAAGGCGCCGCTCGAGCGCGAGCACGAGCTGGAAGGGGAGTCGGAGGCAGCGGGCGCGGGCGATGGCTCGCTCGGCATCGGCAGCTTGCGCGAGGAGACGGCACGATGAACAACCTGTTGCGCGAGCTCGCCCCCGTTACGCCCGAGGCCTGGGCGCAAATCGACAACGAAGCGAAACGCACCCTCAAGCTCATGCTGGCGGCACGCCGGCTGGTGGATTTCAACGGCCCGCTCGGCTGGGATGTCTCGGCGCTCAGCGACGGGCGCATCGAGGATTTGACGAGCCCGGTCGAGAAGGGCGTCGAGGGCCGGCGGCGCAAGGTGCGGCCGCTGGTGGAGCTGCGCGTGCCGTTCGAGCTCTCTCGCCAGGAGCTGGAGGCGATCGGTCGCGGCGCTCAGGACCCGAACCTCGATCCCGTGCGCCATGCCGCGCGCTCCGCCGCCATCGCGGAAGATCGCGCCGTATTTCTGGGCTATCCCGAGGCGCACATCGCCGGAATCGCTGAGGCGTCGGCGTCCAGCAATCTCACGTTGAGCGAAGACTACGAGGCCTACCCCCAGGTGGTCGCGGAGGCGACCAACAAGCTGCGCGGCGCGGGCGTCGGCGGTCCCTACGCGATCGCGCTCGGCCCGCGCTGCTTCGCGGGCCTCACCCGTACCACCAAGGGCGGTTATCCGGTGATGGAGCACGTTCGCAGGCTGCTGGACGGACCGATCGTGTGGGCGCCCGCAGCGGACGGCGCGATCGTGATGAGCCTGCGCGGCGGCGACTTCGAGCTTGCAGTCGGTCAGGATTTCTCGATCGGCTATCTCGATCACACGGCCACCACGGTACGGCTCTACCTGCAGGAGAGCTTCACCTTCCGGGTGCTGGCGCCGGAAGCGGCCGTGCCGCTGCGGTATCCGAGCGCTTCGGCAGGGCGCTCCGGGGCGGACGCATCGGATCGAGCCGCAAAGAGCGTACGCCGAGGATGACGATCGAACGCATCGAAGTGAGCAAGCGGCTGTGTGAAGCAGTCGTGCACGGCGACACGGTGTACTTGTGCGGCCAGGTCGCCGACGATCTGCAAGGCGACATACGCCAGCAGACGCGCGAGGTGCTCGCGAACATCGATACGATGCTCGCGCGTGCCGGCAGCGACAAATCGAAGCTGCTCACGGCCACCGTCTATCTCAAGTCGATGGACGACTACAAGGCGATGAACGAGATCTGGGATGCCTGGACCGCGCCCGGTGCGGCGCCCGCCCGAACCTGTATCGGCGGCATCGCCCTGTTCTCGCCCGCCGCGCTGGTCGAGATCACGGTGAGCGCGGCCAGGTAGGGCAGGCGGGTACAACGTGGGCCGGCAGGAACGCCTTTCGGCTGCCCGCTCGTTCGATGCCTCGCGTTTCGTCCCGTTCGTGGCGGACGGCCGGGTCCTCGGCCATGTCCGGCACGACCATGCCGAGTTGCTGCGCCGCTTCGACGCGATCCTGGCCGTTGGCGAAGCCGGGATCGGCTTTCGTTCCGCGCTCGCCACGCATGTCGGGCGCAGCGAAGCGATGGCTCGGATCGCGCATCGCCTCGCCGTCGAGGGTCGGCTTTCGGCGTGGCGCGACGAAACCTACGATATCGCCTGCGAGGATGGCGGCGCGGCTGCATTTGTGCTCGAACGCTGCGCGGTGCGCTTTTTCGGTTTCACGGCCCGGGCGGTGCATGTGAACGGCTTGACGCAGGCAGGCGGGCGGGTGGCGATGTGGGTCGCGCGCCGCAGCCCGCACAAGGCGATCGATCCCGGCATGTTGGACAACATGGTCGGAGGCGGGCTCGCGAGCGGGCTCTCGATCGAGGCGACGCTGGTGAAGGAAGCCTGGGAAGAGGCGGGCATCGGTGAGCGGCTTGCACGCGAGGCGCGTGCAGCGAATACTTTGCGCGTGCTGCGCGAAGTGCCCGATGGATTGCATGCCGAAATCATTCATGTCTACGACCTCGATCTGCCGGGCGCCTTCGCGCCGCTCAACCAGGACGGGGAGGTAGCCGAATTCCGCTGCTTGTCGTTGCAGGAGGTCGCCCGCGAGCTCGAAGGCGATGCGCCCTATACGGTCGATGCCGCCCTGGTAGCGCTCGATTGCCTCGAGCGCCACGGCCTGCGGCTTCGTTGAAGAGACTTGCGGCTCAAGGTTCCGGACCGACGGCGCTACTGCGCGCCAGCGCAACTCCGGTGGCGCCGGGCGAATCAGTAATCCGGATTGAATCCTCGAATGATCACGCCGCCGGACTTGTCGTCGTGCTCGAGCTCGAGCAGCTTCTTCGCGGCTGCCTCCTCCAGCAGCTTGCTGAAGCTGCGAAAGCCGTAGTACGCCTCGTTGAAGCCCGGCTTGCGGCGCTTGAGCGCTTGCTTGACCATCGAGCCCCAGATCTTTTCCTCGGCGCCGCGCTCGGCGAAGAGCGCTTCCACGGTTTCGAGCACCAGATCGAGCGCCTGCGGCTTGCGATCGGCTTCGTCGTCCTGTAACGCCTGTTCCTTGGCTGCCGGCGCCGCTTCCTTGGCTGTTGGCGCTTTCTCGGCCTGGGCGGGCGCGGCCCTCTTTCTCGGTTTGCGTTTCTGCTGCCCGCGGACCAGGTCGTCGTAATAGATGAACTCGTCGCAGTTGGCGATCAGCAGGTCGGAGGCGGAGTTCTTCACGCCCACGCCGATCACGACCTTGTTGTTCTCGCGCAGCTTGCTCACCAGCGGCGAGAAGTCGGAATCGCCGCTGATGACGACGAATGTATCCACGTGCGCCTTGGTGTAGCACAGGTCGAGCGCGTCCACGACCATGCGGATGTCGGCCGAGTTCTTGCCCGACTGGCGCACGTGCGGAATCTCGATCAGCTCGAACGACGCCTCGTGCATGTCGGCCTTGAACTCCTTGTAGCGCTCCCAGTCGCAGTACGCCTTCTTGACGACGATGTTGCCCTTGAGCAACAGGCGCTCCAGCACCTTGTCGATGTCGAACTTGGGATAGCGCGCATCGCGCACACCCAGCGCGACGTTCTCGAAGTCGCAGAAGAGCGCCATGATGTTGGTGTCCTGGGAGGGCATGATGCGTTACCTCGATTCGAAAGCCGGCGGGCGCCGTGCACCGGCGTGGTGAAGTGGTGCGGCGATGATACACCGCACTCGTGCGCCGACCCGCCGGGCGCGAGTTATGGCGGGATAGCGCCAGTGTGCATTGTGCGAGAATGGCACTCGGAGCTTGGCACCGAGGATACCCATGTCCCGTCGCTGCATCCTGTTGGCATTCGCCACGGCTTGCCTGCCGTTGTCGCTCGCGTTGCATGCGGCGGAGCCCTTTCCATCGAAGCCGATTCGGATCGTGGTCCCGTTCGCGGCCGGCGGCTCGACCGACATCCTCGCGCGCAACATCGCACAGCGCCTGAACGAGTCGATGCGCTCGCCCGTGATCGTCGACAACCGGCCCGGCGGCGCCGGGGTGGTGGGTGCAGACCATGTGGCGAAGTCCGCGCCCGACGGCTACACGCTTCTGATGGGCACCAACACCACGCATGCCGTCGCGCCTCACTTGTACAGCAAGTTACCCTACAACCCGCTGCGCGACTTCATTCCGATCTCGGAGGTCGCCTACAACCCGCAGTTCCTGGACGTCCATCCGTCGATCCCGGCGCGCAGCGTGAAGGAACTGATCGCGCTCGCCAGGGCGCGCCCGGGGCAGCTCAACTTCGGCACCGCCGGCCAGGGCACGACCGCGCACATGGCGATGGAGCTGTTTCGCTCGATGGCCAAGGTGGACATGGTTCACGTGCCGTACAAGGGAACAGGCCCGGCGATGAACGACCTGCTCGGCGGCCATTTGTCGCTCATGTTCGACGTGGTGCTGACTACGCTTCCGCACATGAAGGCAGGCAGAATACGCGTCCTGGGCGTGAGCAGCTTGCAGCGCGTCGACGTCGCCCCCGAAGTCCCGACCATCGCCGAGAGCGGCCTGCCGGGCTACGAGGCCCTGGTCTGGTTCGGTCTGTTCGTGCCCGCGGGTACGCCGAGCGATATCGTAGCGCGCCTGAGCAGCGAGGTGGCGACCATCGTGCGTCATCCCAAGCTCACCGAAGCGTTCCGTCTGCAAGGTCTGACGCCGGTGGGCAGCACCTCGGCCGACTTCGCAATACGGGTGCGCAAGGAGCACGAGCGCTGGGGCAAGGTCATCCGCGACGCCGGCATCAAGCTCGATTGACGATGGTGGCGCGTTGTACCGGATAGGCATCGACGTCGGCGGAACCTTCACGGACTTCACGCTCCTGGACGAAGCCGGCGCACGGGTGCATTTCCACAAGGTTGCCTCCACGCCCGCCGATCCATCCGCAGCGATCGCGCAGGGCATCGCGGATCTGTTGTCGGCGCATGCGCTCTCGCCCGCATCCATCCGCCATATCGGCCACGGCACCACGGTGGCCACCAACCTTGTCATCGAGCGACGTGGCGTGCGCGCGGGCCTTCTGACCACGCGCGGATTCCGCGACGTCATGGAGATCGGGCGCCAGGTGCGCCCGCATCTGTACGACTACGGCCGCGGTAAACCGCCTCCGCTCATCGTTCGGCGCCATCGACTGGAGCTCGACGAGCGCGTCGATGCCCAGGGCGCCGTGCTGCAACCGCTGCTGGCGGGCGAGCTCGAAGCGGCGATCGGCCGGCTGCGCAATTTCCAGGTCGAGTCGGTCGCGGTCTGCTTCCTCCACGCTTACCGTAACCCCGTGCACGAGCAGCTTGCACGCGCGGCGCTCGAGCGGCTGCTGCCGGGCGTTTATCTCAGCATTTCGAGCGAGGTCCTGCCCGAGTTCCGGGAATTCGAGCGGCTTTCGACGACCGCGCTCAACGCCGTAGTCGGCCCGCGCATGCAGGCCTACCTGGGCAACTTCCTGGAACGCGTGCGAGCGCTCGGCATCGAGGTGGAGCCGTACAC
>JBOIEI010000324.1:0-2537 GCA_050741055.1 Burkholderiales bacterium
CGGCGTAGGAATCGCGCGCGCCATTCGCGCGGCGGTTTCCGGCCGTCCGGGCGGCGTTTACCTGGATCTGCCAGCCAAGCTGTTCGCCCAGGCGATCGATGCTCAAGCCGGCAGGAAAACCCTGATCAAGGTGGTCGACCCGGCGCCGCGGCAGATCCCGGCGCAAGCTGCGGTGCAGCGCGCGCTCGACCTGCTGCAGAGCGCCAAGCGTCCGCTCATCGTGCTGGGCAAGGGCGCGGCCTACGCGCAGGCCGACGCGGACATCCGTGCCCTGGTCGAAAAGACCGGTATTCCGTATCTGCCGATGTCGATGGCCAAGGGCCTGCTGCCCGACACGCACGAGCAGTCGGCGGCGGCCGCGCGTTCCTACGTGCTGCCCGAGGCCGATGTCGTCATGCTGATCGGCGCGCGCCTGAACTGGCTGCTGTCGCACGGCAAAGGCAAGACCTGGGGCGGCAAGGGCTCGAAGGACTGGGGCGGCCAGAAATTCATCCAGGTCGACATTTCGCCGACCGAGGCCGACAGCAACGTGGCCATCGATGCGCCGGTGGTCGGCGATATCGGATCGTGCGTGGCCGCGCTCCTCGCCGGCATCGGCGCAAACTGGGCCAAACCGCCCGCCGAGTGGCTGGGCGCGATCGCCGAGCGCAAGGTGAAGAACATCGCCCGCATGGCCGAGACGCTGGAGAAGAATCCGACGCCGATGAACTTCCATAGCGCGCTCAACGTGGTGCGCGATATCGTGAAAGCGAATCCGGATGCGATCCTGGTCAACGAAGGCGCCAACGCGCTGGATTTCACCCGCAGCATCGTCGACATGTACAAGCCGCGCAAGCGCCTGGACGTCGGCACCTGGGGCGTGATGGGCATCGGCATGGGCTTTTCCGTCGCAGCCGCGGTGGTCAGCGGCGAGCCCGTGATCGCCATCGAGGGCGACAGCGCGTTCGGTTTCTCCGGCATGGAAGTCGAGACGATCTGCCGCTACGACCTTCCGGTGTGCATCGTGGTGTTCAACAACAACGGCGTCTACCGCGGCGTGGACGTGAATCCGACCGGCGGAGCGGACCCGGCGCCGACCGCGTTCGTCAAGGGCGCGCGCTATGACAAGCTGATGGAAGCCTTCGGCGGCGTGGGCGTGCACGCCACCACCCCCGCCGAGCTGCGCAAGGCGATGGAGGCGGCGCTGCGTTCGCGCAGGCCCACGCTCGTCAATGCCGTGATCGACGAGGCTGCCGGCACCGAGAGCGGGCGCATCACGAGCTTGAATCCGACCAGCGCGAAGAAGAAATAGCCGCGAGGATCGCGAAGGAAGATTGCCGCCACGCGAGAAGGAAGATTGCCGCCACGCGGCATTGGAGGAAAGAATGGAAGCATTGAAGGGTGTGCGCATCCTCGACATGACGCACGTGCAGGCCGGGCCCACGTGCTCGCAGCTCCTCGCCTGGATGGGCGCGGACGTGATCAAGTTCGAAAATCCGCAGGGCGACGCCACGCGCGGGCAACTGCGCGATGTGCCGAACGCCGACAGCTTGTACTTCACGATGCTCAATTGCAACAAGCGCTCGATCACCGTCAACATGAAGACGGCCGAGGGCAAGCAGGTCTTCGTCGATCTGCTGCAGAAGTGCGACATCGTCATGGAGAACTTCGGCCCCGGCGTGCTGGACCGCTTCGGTTTTCCCTGGGAAAAGATCCGCGAGATCAACCCGAAGATCGTCATGGGCTCGATCAAGGGCTTCGGCTCCACGGGCCCCTATGCCGAGTTCAAGGCCTACGAGAACGTCGCCCAGGCGATGGGTGGGGCGATGAGCACCACGGGCGTGCCCGAGGGGCCGCCTTTCGTCACCGGGGCTCAGATCGGCGATTCGGGCACGGGCCTGCACCTTGCCATCGGGCTCCTCGCCGCGCTGCGCCAGGCCGAGCGCACGGGCGAGGGCCAGTACGTCGAGGTCGCCATGATGGACGGCGTGATGAACCTGTGCCGGGTGAAATTCCGTGACCATCAGCGTCTCACGCGCGGGCCGCTCAGCGAGTATTCGGTGCCGACCTACCAGGGCATGGGCGAGGTTCCGCGCGCCGGCAACGACTCCGGCGGTGGCCAGCTCGGCAACGCGATCCACTGCAAGCCGCACGGCGCAAATGACTGGCTCTACGTCGTGGTGCAGGAGGCGGTGTGGGCGGCGCTCGGCAAGCGCATCGGCACGGAGGTCGGGATGCCCGAGATGGCGACCGACCCGCGGCTGGCCACGATCGGCGAGCGGCGCAAGAACCAGGACCTCATGTGGACGCTCATCAACAAGTTCGCCGAGCAATACACCAAGCGCGAGTTGATGGCGATCTTGAATCCGCTCGATGTGCCCTGTGGCCCGATCATGAGCACCGAGGATCTTGCGAACGACGAGCACGTGCGCGGGCGCGACATGTGGGTCGAGCTCGATCATCCCCAGCGCGGCACGTGGTACAACGTCGGTATGCCGATCAAGCTGTCCGCTTCCCCGGCAAGAATCGAGCGTTCGCCCACGCTGGGTGAGCACACC
>JBOIEI010000325.1:0-2757 GCA_050741055.1 Burkholderiales bacterium
CGCCAAACCGCGAGTCGCGGACAGATTTTCGCGAAAGATGCGTTGGCCGCGACCAAATGGAAAAACGATCCCGCGCCATTCCAGGCTCTCGATGATGATGTTGCGCCCAGCTCCGCGATAGGAGCACGCATCCACGTCCAGCAGCTCGGCGGCGAACTGCGAATAGCTCAGGTCCCACGACAGCCGGCGCCATGCCGCGGCCAGCGAGCGCCCCATGTAGTCGCGCGCATCGCGCAATGCCTTCTTGAACTCATCGTGCCTGCCCCGGTAGCAGCGATCGAACTCCACTTGTACCGCCCGCTCGTCCGAAGGGCGGATCTCGGGCCTCGATGCGATGTCCAGGTCGCGCCCGATCAAGCCATCCTGCACCAGAAGCTCCTGGTACACATCCACCATCATGTCGAAGACAGCGCCGGTGAGCGGCAGGCTCATGACATGGCGCTGCGGCTGCGACAGCCGCTCGACCGGCGTGTGCAGATCGGGCACGTCGGCGAGCTTGAGCGAATTGCTCGCCTGGCGAATCTGCTCGGTCTCGGACAGCTCGCCGATGCGGTTCAGCTCGTTCGGCAGGTACAGGTTGCCGCGCGTGCGCTCGAGCAGGCGGTCCATCACGGACTCGAAATGCAACACCGAGATCATCGCGATGCAATCGGCGGCCGACTCGTGAAACGCGTGGTAGGCTGCCGTTGCGCGCGCAACCGGCGGTGTCCCGATCAATGCATAGACAAGGGTGTGGCCGAGCTCGTGCGCCAGCACGTCGAAGTTGAGGCAGAACGGCTGGCGGGCCGGACTCGCGGAGCCGGCGAATCCGGTCTCGATGAAACCGTAGCCCGCGTGAGCGTTGTCCCATTCGATGACGGGCACGAGCTCCAGGCGCGGCAGCGCGGGCGCGAAGTGCCAGGGGATCTCGGCGCCCATGTACGACTCCCAGATGTCCAGGACGAAGCGCACCGTCCCGTACATGTGGGCGGCCATGAACGCCCGGCTTCCCGGTTCGAGGTGATCGAAATGCCCATCCGGGCCGGGCATGACGGCAGGATTCTGGGCGCCGCGCCACGGCGGCAGGAAGGGATACTCGTAATGGCCGGGCTTGCCGAGCGCGTCGACGACGTACATGCGCTCGTCCGACGGCCCCGGTCCGATGGTTCCAGGCGCACGCGCAATCCAGACCGTCTCCGGACCGGGCACCTGCGACAGGACAGGCGACTGCGGGTACAGCTTGAATCGCGTCCCCCCGCACTGCGTCTTCCGGCTCTCGTCACGATATGCCATCGTTATCGGTGGCGCCTGATGAGGTTCTGCCGTGGCCGTCGCCGCCGGCGATTCGGCGGTAAAGATACTCCGCGAAGATGGCCTCGTGAAACATCCTTCTGTCGGGGTAGCCCAATTGGGCGATGTGCCCTGCCAGATCGTCCGGAATCTCGGTGCCGAGGCACCGCTCGAAATACCAGTCCTCCAGACTCAGCAGCTCTATGCCGTCGAAGCTCGATACCTCTTCGGCGACCGGCTGGCCGCGCAGGCAATCGCGCTTGTCCGCCGCCCTGGCGAGCAGCGTCGAATAGCGGCCGCTGTCCCGCAACCGCTGCAGCAGGTGGCGCTCGATCACCGCGCCCGGAATTCGCTCCCGGTCCAGTCCGACGGCATGAAGTCGAGCGCGGGCAGCCAGGTCCGCCTGGCTGCCGCCCGCCGGGACATCGCCCCCCTCTTGCCGCGGACCGGGATCCGCCAGCGCCGCCAGCACCTCCCGCGAGAGATCGAGGAAGGTAAAGCCTTCGAGCCGTACCTCGGCGAGCACCTGCGCGTCGGAAGCTTCGTGCGGCGCGCTCTGCGCCAGGCTTCGAACCACCCGATCCCAAAGCGTCGTGTGCTCGAAGCGGAAGTGCGCCCGGCCCGGCTCGGGGTCGCTCGCCCGAAATGCGCGCAGCGCCTCGATCAGCTCGATCGCATCGGCGCGCTTCTGATCGATGCGGCCATGCGGCAGAAACGCTTCGAGCGCATCGAGCTCCGCTGCCGGCAGATCCTGGGCTCGCGCTGCGCACACGACCCGCTCGTAGCTGCGCTCGGGAAAATAAAGCGCCTTCGCAGCCGCGACCAGGGCACGAAGCGTCTGCGGCCCGATGACACTGGCGTGCGCGGCCGCCGCCAGCGTCATGCGGATGTTGACCATCGCCTCCGAAGCCGCCAGGTAGCCGGTCTCCTTCGGTCCGTGCACGACCGCCACTTCGTCGTCGTCTTCGAAGTGGTCCTCGAACGGCGGCAGCACCCCGCTGCGGTATGCCGCGAATATGCTGCCGATCCCGTGCATGCCGTAGGGCGCGAGCTCGGCCGCGCGCAGTGCGCCCATGCTGCCGGCGCCGAAGACGTGGATACCGCAGCCGATGGCCCAGAGGATCTCCTTGTGCCAGACGGCCGGCACCCACTGGAAATAGCCGTCGACGAGGCCGATGAAGCGCGGCTGTAGCAGTGCGACCACGCGGTAGATGTCGCCCTGCTTCGCGGGAGGCAGCCATAGCGCTTCGGGAAAGCGCGCCCTGTCCGCTTCGCGCAAGGTCGGACCGGCGAAGATGCAGCAGTTCATCGCGCTGCCATGCGAGCGGCGCGCGCGCCCGGAAAGTACCCGGTGTCCTCGTATGACGTCGCGCCTTCGAGCCTCGGGACGACGACCTTGACCACGGGGATCCCGATCGCCTCCTGGCTCAAGTCCACCGCGATCGCTTCCCGCAGGCCTGCGGCGCGCAACATGACGAGCACACGGCG
>JBOIEI010000326.1:0-7024 GCA_050741055.1 Burkholderiales bacterium
GAACACGCGCTGTCCTGGTGCCACAGGCAGAACCGATGACTCGCGAGTGATGCTCGCCGATCCGATCAGCGTCTTGACCACGCCGGCGCTTTGCGCTGCGCCCGTGTTGCCGGAAAGCACGCAAAGCACGCAAAGCGCTGCCGCGATCAATGCATGTCGCCACCTTGCCGTCTTATTGCTCTCACTCATTTCGATCCCTTTTGAACCCTGGAAAAAGCCATGTATGGCGTTCGGCAAGTCAACCCGAACGCGGCGGCGTTTGGCAGCGAGGGAGCGAAGGTGCGGTACGGTACTGCAAAGCGCGCGCGTCGGCTGCGCACGATCTCGGCAGTCCCGCTGTCATAGGGCTTGCAGCCCCTTAGACCGGTAACTTTGCGCCCCCGCCTTTCGGGCGGGTTTGCCCTTTCGATGATTCCTGCTGTAGCCAAATCTGTGCCGGGCATCGAGCCGGCACAATTTCACGGCACTGCGCGCATCTCCAGCCTCGGCTGCCGACCAAGCGGCATCTGCGGCGAGCCGCCCGCGCCCATTCATCGGCATCGCGATGGCAACGCTCGCAGGGAACCGGGCCGGCTGTTTGCTGTGCGAGGCGACGGCTGCGCTAGTCTTGGGCGTCGGGTGGTGGGCGATCGAGCTGCTCGGCTTTTGATGGAGAGCCAGGCATTGCGGATACACAAGCAACAACCGCAACAACCGCGGCCGACTGCGCGCAGCCGAGGCGTAAGGCACTTGCAGCACCCTCTGGCATTCTAGTGACCTGGCTTGGTGGGGCTGGCGACAAACTCATTGCTTATTTCCCGGCGGCTTTTCTGGCGTAGGTGTGAAGTCCGAATCGATCGCTTCCGGCTTAGCAGGTTCGTCGTTCGGCGCCGGTACCGGATCCGGCGTCTGTGGCGGCACAAATGGCTCCGCGGCTTCGACGCCTTCGTCTGCTGCCGGCGGATCGTCTTTCCTGCGCCGAGGATGGATCACGTCACCGCCCGCGCTGTCTCAACCCTTGGCGTATACGTTGTCGCGACCACAAATTGGCACGCCCCGCAAACCCAGTCCGTGGCGTTTTCATATGTGCCTCGCTTAGCGCGTTGTGGCTCGTCCACAACGAGCGGTTGTATTGACTCGCAAACGTGACAGTAGATGTGTGCGTTCGTCATGGCATCGACAGGCGCAAACTCAGTTGCCACGGCATCCCTCCATTAAAGTGATCACGCTACCTAGGGAGCGCAAGCGACATACCCGCTAGCAAGTTGCGGGAACCGCGCGTGCTTCACTACGGCGCCATGCCTACCGCTCGATTCAAATCCCGTCGCGCCTTTGCCCCTCCGGCGCCCGCCCACAGCAACGGCCGAGCCGCACGCGCACCAGCTAGGAGAAAGAAGCCAGGAATCGACTTCGACGCCATACCCGGCGCGAAGCCCAGTCCCATGCCGGAGATCATCACGCCGCAGCTTGCCTCGCTGGTAAGGCGAAGGAATGGACCGAGGACTTCCCCGTCGTCGCGCGCGCGGCCGCCAAGCTGCCCGTGGGCGGTGCGTGGATCGATGGGGAAATCTGCGTTGTCGATGTTCAGGGGCGCAGCAGCTGTCAGGCACTCCAAAACGTACTTTCGAAAGCGCCCGGTACGCTAATCTATTCGTGTTCGATCTTCTCTACGCGGACGGCATCGACCTACGCGGCGCCGCTTTGATTGATCGCAAGCGGGCGTTACAGCAATTGCTTGTCGATGCGTCACCCACCATCCAGTACAGCGATCACTTCGCCGCACCGGGGCCGAAGTTCTTCAAAAGCGCGTGCAAGCTTGGCCTGGAGGGAATGGTTTCCAGGCGGGCCGGCAGAGTATTTCAATCTGGCCGGAGCTCGGACTGGCTTAAAGTGAAATGCGTGCGTCGCCAGGAGTTTGTCATCGGGGGATTCCGTACCGGCCGCGGGACGTTGAGACGACCTCCACCAAGCTCCCGGAATTGCGGAAGCGAGAGGCGCCTACTTAAGGCGAACATGACGCTGAAGCGCCCGATTCATCCAGCATTGTTCCTCGGCATGACCGTAGCGTAGTCGATTCCGCAGCCCGCCGACAGCACCCCATAGATATCTGTTTCCGGGTCCGGGAAGGGGAAAAGTATGGCGGGGGCCGGAACCGAGTGGTGCCTGCTAGACTATGCAATTGCCAGACGGCTGTCAGACAAAGCAGGTACAAATACGGGTACAAAGCGCTGCTTGACATCGTGTGTTATTTATCATGGGTTTGGAATTGACATGCTGCTGATGATCGACAACTACGATTCCTTCACCTACAACCTGGTGCAATACCTGGGCGAGCTGGGGGAGGACGTGCGCGTGTTCCGCAACGACGAGATCACGCTCGACGAGGCGGCGATGCTCGCGCCGCGGGCGATCGTGATTTCGCCCGGGCCATGCACGCCGAGAGAGGCCGGTGTCTCGGTGTCGCTGATCGAGCGGTTCGCCGGCGACATCCCGATCCTGGGCGTCTGCCTGGGTCACCAGGCGATCGGCCAGGCATTCGGCGGGCGCATCGTGCATGCGAAGCGCGTCATGCACGGCAAGACTTCGCCGATTCACCACGAAGGCAAGGGCGTTTTCGCCGGCTTGCCCAACCCACTCACCGCGACGCGCTACCACTCGCTGGTGATCGAGCGCGCGAGCCTGCCTGCATCCCTGGAAGTCACCGCCTGGACCGACGACGGCGAGATCATGGGCGTGCGCCACCGGGAGAAGGCCGTCGAAGGCGTGCAGTTCCACCCGGAGTCGATCCTGACCGAGGCGGGGCATGACCTGTTGCGCAATTTTCTGAAGCAGAAGCCCGAGCGTGCGTTCGGCGACTCGGCCTCGGATGCCGTTCCCGCCGTCACCGGACGCGCCTGATCAACGCGCCGGGAAAAGGCCGGCGCTACGCCATCTGCGCGGCTTCCTCGCCGACCAATGCTGCAGCTTCGGCGCGGGTGTAGAAGGTGCCGTCGCGCAGAAATCCGGCGACGATGGTACCGAGCACGCGGGAAATTCGTCCGTGGCGGTCACGCGCCAGCACCAGCGGCTCCGGCAATCCATCGAGGACGTGAAACGGCGCGGGGCGTCCGTCAGCGAACGTGGAGAGATAGATTTGCCACGTGTCCGTGTCCCGGAAGGCCGGCCGGAACCCCAGTTGGCGGTTCTCTGCGCTCACGCCGCCCGTGCCGCGGTGGCTGGCGGTTTCCAGCTGCAGATAACGACTGCTCAGGGTCAGCATGACTGCAACCTCCTCGGGCCATGGGAACAATGGGCCCCGTGGCAATAACGCTTCATCGCACACGCCGTCGCAGGCGCGTTTGTAACGACTTGTACATTCGTCGGGATACGGCGGCGAAGCTTCCATCGGGTGGATGCGAGTCTGCCATCCAGGGGTCGGCGCGCAATCGGCCGATGGCTTCATCCGCTGGTCGTACGCTGTCCGCTGATCTGAACGCCCCGGTAGCCACCTCAAGCTCCCCAATCTGTGGCCGGGTCAATGTCCCCCACCCACCAGGCGACGCGACAGAGGGGAATCCATTGACGCGCGCTCAGACAGCGCGCAGCGCCCATCCCGCCGTGGGCTGTCGCGGTATCATTCCCCATCCCCACGACCCACCGAGCGGACATGAAGCCCCAGGAAGCCTTGACGCGAATCATCGAGCATCGCGAGATCTTCCATGACGAGATGCTGTCGCTCATGCGCCAGATCATGAGCGGCGAGATGTCGCCGGTCCTGATCGCCGCGATCATCACCGGCCTGCGGGTCAAGAAGGAAACCATCGGCGAAATCGCGGCCGCCGCGCAGGTGATGCGCGAGCTGGCCACCGGGGTCGAAGTCTCGGACACGGCGCACCTGGTCGATATCGTCGGAACCGGAGGCGACGGCGCACACACCTTCAACATCTCCACGGCGGCCACCTTCGTCGCGGCGGCGGCCGGTGCGCGGGTAGCCAAGCACGGCGGACGCTCGGTCTCGTCCAGCTCGGGCAGCGCGGACGTGCTGGAATCGCTCGGAGCGAACATCAATCTCACGCCCGATCAGGTCGCACGCTCGATCGACGAGACCGGCATCGGCTTCATGTTTGCCCCCAATCACCACTCGGCCATGAAGCACGCCGCACCGGTGCGCCGCGAGCTGGGCGTTCGCACCCTGTTCAATATCCTCGGCCCGATCACCAATCCGGCCGGCGCGCCCAATCAGCTACTGGGCGTGTTCCATCCCGACCTCGTGGGCATCCAGGTGCGGGTGCTGCAGCGGTTGGGAAGCCGCCACGTGCTGGTGGTGCATGCGTCGAGCGGCATGGACGAGATCGCGCTCGAAGGCAATACCATGGTGGGCGAGCTGAGGGACGGGCAAGTGCGCGAGTACACCATCCACCCGAACGACTTCGGCCTGCAGGAGTGCGAGAACGCGGCGCTCAAGGTGGCGGATGCCGCCGAATCGAAGGCGCGCGTGCTGCAGGCGCTGGCCGGCACACCGGGGCCGGTGCTCGACGTGGTGCTGGTCAACGCGGGCGCGGCGCTGTATGCCGCCGATGTCGTGCCGACGATCGCGGCCGGCGTGGAACGCGCGCGCGAGGCCGTGACCAGCGGAGCGGCTCGCGCCAAGCTCGATCGATTCGTAACCTTCACCCGCACGCTTTGATGTCGAGCTCGCCCACGTCCCCGCCGGATATCCTGGAACGCATCCTCGAGGTCAAGGCGCAGGAAATCGCCGCGGCAGCTGCAGCCCTGCCGTTGCCGGAAATTCGCTCGCGCGCGGCAAGCGCGACCCCGGTTCGCGATTTTGCCGGCGCCATGCGCGCCAGGCTGCGCGCGGGGCAGCCGGCCGTGGTCGCCGAGATCAAGAAGGCGAGCCCGAGCCGCGGCTTGCTGCGCGACCCGTTTGTTCCGGCGCAGATCGCGGCGAGCTATCAACGCCACGGCGCCGCCTGTCTTTCGGTGCTGACCGATCGCTCGTTCTTCCAGGGATCGGCCGACGATCTCGTGGCGGCGCGAGCGGCTTGCACGTTACCGGTATTACGCAAGGATTTCGTGGTCGACCCTTACCAGGTGTACGAGGCGAGGGCCTGGGGCGCCGATTGCATCCTGCTGATCGTGGCCGCGCTGGAGCCGGAGAAGATGCGCGAGCTCGAGCAGCTGGCGCACGGGCTCGGCATGAGCGTGCTGGTAGAAGTCCACGACGCAGCCGAACTGGATGCTGCCCTGGCGCTCGACACGCCGCTCGTCGGCATCAACAATCGCGATTTGAGAACGTTCGTCACCCGTTTGGAGACGACTTATTCATTGTTGGATCGGATACCCGCGGGTCGCATCGCGGTGACCGAAAGCGGCATCCTCGGGCAGGCCGATGTCGTCGCGATGCGCAGCCGCGGGGTGCATGCCTTCCTGGTCGGTGAAGCGTTCATGCGCTCGCCCGATCCGGGCGAGGCCTTGTCCCGACTATTTTTCCCTGGAACGGCCGCGTGATCCCCGATCGCTTCGTATTGGCTTTCGATCGCGCGTTGAAGACGATCTTGGGCCCATCACGCTCGACGCGGCCGATGCCGGGCGACAACCAGCCCGAGGTAGAGCTCGATGCGTCCGAACGCGCCAAGGCGACCGCACTGATGCGCGTCAATCATGCCGGAGAAGTCTGTGCCCAGGCCCTCTACCAAGGCCAAGCCTTGACAGCACGCAATGCGCAGGCGAAGCAAGCGCTCACGCAAGCAGCCGAGGAGGAGGTCGAGCACCTGGCCTGGACCGAGCAAAGGCTGACCGAGTTGAGCGGGCGCAAAAGCTTGCTCAATCCGGCCTGGTATGCAGGTTCTTATGTCATCGGTGCGGTGGTGGGGCTTGCGGGCGACCGCTGGAGCCTGGGCTTTCTCGCCGAGACCGAGCGCCAGGTGGTGCAGCATCTCAACCGCCACCTGCAGGCCCTATCGCATCGTGATGCGCGCAGCCGCGCCGTCGTTACGGCAATGAAGCGCGACGAGGCGCGCCATGCGACCACCGCGCTCTACCTGGGGGGAACCGAATTGCCGTTGCCTGCCCGTCGCGCGATGCGGCTCGCCTCGCGCGTGATGACGACCACGGCGCATTGGGTGTAACCCCACAGCACTGCCGGGGAACTCGACGCCGTCGCGACGACGCCGGCGCACCGCCGTCAGCCGTCCACGCCTCGCCGCGACCGATCCGCGAGTTCCGTCTCGTTGGCGGCGCCCATCAGCCATCCACAACTTCGTAGTCGTGGGTGATTTGCGCGGTCTTGCCCAGCATGATGGAGGCCGAGCAGTATTTTTCGGCCGACAAATGGACGGCGCGCTCGACGTGCTCCTTGCGAACGCCGCTGCCGGTCACGACGAAATGCATATGGATGCGGGTGAAGACCTTCGGGTCTTCGGGCGCGCGCTCCGCCTCGATACGCACTTCGCAGTCTTTCACCGGCTGGCGCGCCTTGCGCAGGATCGTCACCACGTCGTAGGCGCTGCAGCCGCCCGTACCGGCAAGCACCGTTTCCATCGGCCGCGGGCCGAGGTTACGGCCACCGCCCTCGACTGCGCCGTCCATCACGATGGCATGACCGCTCTCGGTCTCTGCCAGGAAGCAGACGTTCTCGACCCATTTGACGCGGACCTTCATGGCAGCTCCCAAGCGGCGATCCCAAGCGGCGATCCCAAGCGGCGATCACAAGCGACGATCACAAGCGGACCCTCACGCTGTACGCCAGGTATCCGAGGACTTCGTGCCAGAAATAATAGCTGTTCATCAGCGCGCTGGCGCGCGGCAGGAAGTCGAGCAGCGATGGATCGATCGGCTCGGTCTGGCTGAAGGCCGTGGGTGCCGGGATCACGGTGAAGCCCGCATGCGCGAACGCGAGTCGTGCCCGCGGCATGTGCCAGGCGTGGGTGACCAGGTACACGGTCGTAATGCCGAGCGGGGCGAGGATGCGGTAGCTTTCTACCGCGTTGGTGAAGGTGTCGACCGAGCGCTCCTCGGTCCAGCGCACCGGGACATTCATTTCGTCCACCAGCACCGCGCGCAT
>JBOIEI010000327.1:0-1823 GCA_050741055.1 Burkholderiales bacterium
TCAGCATCGCCGGCATGGACGTGGCGCCCGGCGAGATCGTCCACATGGACGAGAACGGCGCGGTGAAGTTTCCGGCCGATCGCCTGGAAGAAGTGGTCCGCAACGCCAAGGCGCTGCTGGCCGAAGAAGACGAGCGCGTCGGGCAGCTGCTCGAGGCACGCGGCCTCGACGCGGTCAAAGCCATCATGGCCGGGCATCAGTACATGAAGAAGTGAAGCCGGCGCCGACCAAGAATAAATGCGCCTCAGTTGCTCTGAATCTTGACTCCTGCATCGCGCACCACCTTGGTCCAGCGCGCAATCTCGCTGCGCGTCCACTCGCGCAGCTCCTCCGGCGTGCTGCCGATCGGTTCCATGCCGAGCGTCTCGATCTGTTTGACGAACTCGGCGTTTGCCAGCGCGTGTTTCATCTCCGCATTGAGCTTGGCGACGATCGGCGCCGGCGTGCCCGCGGGCGCAACGAGCCCATACCAGCCGTTGTTGGTGAAGCCCGGGATGAATTCGCTCACCGTGGGGACATCGGGGAAGCTGCTCACCCGCTTCTGGTAGCCCGTCGCGATAGCGCGAACCTTTCCCGCCCGGATTTGGGCCTGAGTGCCCGTGACGCTGCCGACAAAGACCTGGATGCGATTGGCCAGAACGTCGACCATCGCCGGACCGGCGCCCTTGTAGGGCACGTGCGTGAATTTGGCGCCGGTCGCCACGTTCAGGAACGCCACCGTGAGATGGCCGACCGAGCCGACACCGGGGGTGCCGAAGTTGACCTTGCCCGGGGTCTTCGCCAATTCGATTAGCTCGGTGAAGCCCTGCGCCGGCACCGACGGGTGCACGACGATCATTTGCGGCACGTAGGCGGCCAGCCCCACATGTGCGAAATCCTTCACCGGGTCGTAGTCGAGCTTGGCGCCGGAAGCGGGATTGGTGGTCATTCCGGAGGAAGCGCCCAGCAGCAGCGTGTAGCAGTCCGGCGCGGCCTTGGCGCCGAGCGTATGTGCGATCGCGGTGCCGGCGCCGGGACGGTTATCGCAGACCACCGGCACGCCGAACTTGTCCGAGAACCACGCCGCGTACGTTCGGGCAAGCGGATCGGCGGAACCGCCGGGCGGAAACGGCACGATCATCCGAATCGGCTTGGCCGGGTAGGCGGTCTCGGCTGCGTGAGTTGCTGTCGCTGCAGCGAAGAACGCCACAGCTACGGAAACGATGCTCGACATCGAACGCGCCAACATGGTTATCTCTCCTCCACGGTGTGGTATGGAAATCAGAACCTTTTTTTGCTCGAACCGCAAGCCATCCGTCGCCTGACCGATCGATCGCTGCGGCACTTTGATGCGAAAGCAGTACAGGAGCAGGACGCGGTCCGCGGATGCGCCGTGAAATCCGCGTGCGCACGGCCGCGCCGGCATGGCAGAATGCGCCGAGGATACGCGGTGCCGAGCCGCATGCGGGGGAAAGGACCATGAGTCTGGAGAATCGAACTGTCGTCGTTACGGGTGCGGCCGGCAATTTGGGCAAAGCCGTCGCCAACGCGTTCGCCGGCCTGGGCGCAAACCTTGTGCTGGTGGATCTCGAACGCAAGAGCGTCGAGCGCGCGTTCGGAGCCGAGAACGATCACCGTGCATTCGCGCCCGCAAATCTGCTCGAGATGTCCGGTGCGACTGGCGTCGCGCAGGGTGCGATGGCACGCTTCGGGCGCATCGACGTGCTGTGCAATATCGCTGGCGGTTTCCGCATGGGCGAGATGGTGCACGAGACATCCGACGAGAACTGGAACTTTCTGTTCGACATCAACACGCGCACGCTGCTGCACGCGGTGCGTGCGGT
>JBOIEI010000328.1:0-6940 GCA_050741055.1 Burkholderiales bacterium
CTCTGGCATCCGGCGCGTATCGATCACCTCGATGTTCGACGAGCCGCGGTATAGCCGTGACGGCGGTTGAGATGCCTTACGGTGCGCGAGGAAGTGCGCGAGTGCGGCGATGTCCGCGTCGGATACCTGGTACATCGCTTCGTTCATGCTCGTATCGGTGCCGGTGCGCTTGTTGTCGCGATACGACTTCAGAGCGATCACGAGATAGTCTTCGCGCTGGCCGGCTATTCGGGGCACGTGCTTCTGCCCCCTGTAGTCGTCGAGATGACAGCCGTTGCAACCGCGCGACTTCGCCAGCTCTTCGCCGCGATCGCGCAATGCGCCGTTGGTCGAGGTTTTGCCGGCCGCAGGCTTCTGCCGGGCAAAGTAAGCGGCGACGTCCTCGAGATCGCGGTCCGTGTAGCCTTTGAGCATCCCCGCCATTTGCGGCACGTCGCGCAGCCCTTCGCGCAGATAGAACATCTGCAGCACGAGGAACTCGTGATGTTGGCCGGCGAGCAGCGGCACCCCGGCCTGTGCGGGCTTGTCGGCCGAGCCATGACAGGCAACGCAAGCAGCGGCCTTGGCCGCCCCGCGGGCCGGATCGGCGCTCTTCTGCGCAGCCGACGGGCCGCACGCCAGCGCCATGCCGAGCAGGAATAAGGCGTGGCGGGCAGTGCTCGTCCGCCACGCTCGAACGCGAAACCAGTTATCGAGCTTTCTAAAAGTGCCTGACACGCTCGATCGCGCTCCCAACACCTCCCAACCGGAGAGGGGGGCTTTGCTCGTTAACGCGAATAGCTGACGCGATAAATCGCGCCCACCTGCTCGTCGGCGACCAGGAGCGAGCCGTCGGGCATCTGCAGCACGTCCACCGGACGGCCCCAGAACTCGTTCTTCTGCTTGTCGAGGAACCCGGTCATGAAGGGCATCACCTTGGCGTTCTTGCCGTCGGCGCCGGCGCGCACGTTCACCACGTCGTAACCGTTCTTCTCGGTGCGATTCCACGAGCCGCGCCGCGCGACGAAGATGGACTCGCGAAAATCCGCCGGGAACATGGCGCCGGTGTAGAAGCGCATACCGAGCGCGGCCGCGTGCGGCCCCAAGGTCGTGACGGGCAGGACCACGTTGTTGCAGGCGTTCGGCACCTTGATGTCCGGATCCGGCTGCCCATTGGCGTGGCAATACGGGAAGCCGAAATGCGCCCCGACCAGCTTCGCCGGCACGCGGTTCAGCTCTTCCTCGAAGACATCCTCGCCGGCCCAGTCGCGACCGTTGTCCGTGAACCACAGCTCGCCGGTCTTGGGATGGAAGTCGAAGCCGACGCTGTTGCGCACGCCGCGCGCCACGATCTCCATGCCGGAACCGTCGAGGTTGTAGCGGCGAATCTGGCCGTGGACGCCCGGATTGATCTCGCACAGGTTGCACGGCGAGCCGACCGGGATGTAGATCTTCTTGTCGGGACCGAAGGCAAGAAACTTCCAGTTGTGATGGACCTCCGGCGGCAGCTTGAAGGCATCGGTCAGATCCACCGGCGTCGGCACGTTGCCCTTGGCCAATTCCGCCTCGATGTTGTCGTAGCGCATCACCTTGTTGATCGCCGCGACGTAGAGCGAGCCGTTATGGAACAGCACGCCGTTGGGCTGCACGAGTTTTTCCGCGATGATGCGCGAGGTGCGCTTCCCGTCCTGATCCATGGTGGCGTATACGCGCCCGATCGTGCGCGAGCCCTGGAAGACCGTGCCCTTGTCGCCCCGGGCCATCATGCGCGCACCCGGATTGCCGTGCGCCCACAACTCGACCTCGAAGCCGGGCGGAACCCGGATGCTCTTGAGCGGGATCTCCTCCGGGGGCGTGACCGTCATCTTGCCGGGATGGCCGGTGAGATACGGGTTCTTCATCCGTTCCGGATGGTAGCCGCCCATCGATGTGCGGCGATCGACTTCTTTCTGGCTCGGCGGTTTCTGCGCCGACGCGGCGAGCGCGAATCCCAGGCTGGACAGTGCAACGACCGGTATGACGAGAGCAAGGCAAGAACGCGACTTTGCGGTTGACATGGCCCACCTCCTGTTGGTGTTGCAGCGGGCGAAAATCATACACCAGGCCGTACGGAGCTGTCCGGGTGATGCGGAACCGGGTGGCGGATGGGTTCGATCGAGCCGGGCGTGCTAGAGTACGCGCCGAAGCAGCATTCGACGGTACAGGAGGAGAACCGTGAAACTACGCGCCCGCATCGCCGCGCTCATGCTTGCCGCGGCATTTCCCGCCGCATTCCCCACGCACGCAGCGGACATCAAGCTTCCCCCGACCATCACCCTGACCGCGTACGACACCGGCTCGTCCGGCTTCAACATGGCGGTTGCCATCGGCAAGGCCATCAAGGACAAGCAAGGCAGCGACGTGCGCGTGCTGCCGGCCGGTAACGACGTCGCGCGCCTGCAACCGCTCAAGGGCGGGCGGGCGCAAGCCTCCGCCATGGGCATCGGCTCCTACTTCGCCCACGAAGGCGTGTTCGAGTTCGCGGTGAAGGAATGGGGGCCGCAGCCGCTCAGGCTCATGCTCGCCTCCAGCGCGTGCAACGCGATCTCGCTCGGCGTGGCGAAGGATACGGGGGTGAAGGAGATCAAGGATCTCAAGGGCAAGCGGGTCGGCATGGTGGTGGGCGCACCGTCGCTCAACCAGAACGCCTTTGCCGTGCTGGCCTTCGGCGGGCTCACGCGCAACGACGTGAAGCTGGTGGAGTTCTCGAGCTACGGCGCGGCGTGGAAGGGGTTGATCAACAACGAGGTCGATGCCGCGATCGCTTCGACCATATCGGGTCAGGTCAAGGAAGCCGAAGCATCCCCGCGCGGTCTGGTCTATCCGCCGCTGCCCGCGGCGGACAAGGCGGGCTGGGCCCGCCTGCACAAGTTCGGGCCGTACTATGCACCGCACAAGGCGACCTGCGGGGCCGGCGCCACGCCGCAGTCGCCGATCGAGCTGCCGAACTATCCGTATCCGATTTTCGTCGCGTATGCGAACCAGTCGGCCGACTTCGTCCATGCCTTCACCAAGGCGATGATCGTCGACTACGCCGCCTACAAGGACGGGGCGCCCGGCGCCGACGGCTTCGAGCTCTCGCGCCAGAACTTCGCCTGGGTGCTGCCGCTGCATCCCGGGGCCGTGCGCGCCGTGAAGGAGGCGGGCGCATGGAAAGCCGAGTACGAGTCGCACCAGCAGATGCTGGTCAAGCGCCAGGACGTTCTCGGCTCGGCCTGGGCAGCCTATCTCAAGACCAATCCGCCCGAGGACCGCGACGCCTTCCGCAAGGGCTGGATGGCTGCCCGGGCGCAGGCGCTGCAGAAAGCGGGCATGGACGCGATCTTCGAATAGCGATCCACGCAGGCTGCCGATGGCCGACAGTCCAGGCGCAGCGCCGTCGTTCGACGATCCCCATCTCGCCGCGCCGGTCGAGGCCGAGACGCGGCGCATTCGTTCGCTGCGCGGCGCATGGCGCTGGCTGCTGATCGGCGCTTCGGCGTTCACGATCTTCCTTTGCATCAACCAGCAGTTCGTGCTGCGCTTCTTCGTCGGCTTCACCCCGCTCAATACCGAGTACTACTACGCGCTCGTGCTGGTGATGCTGCCGTTCGTGTTCGTGGTCTTCCCCGGCAGCCCGCGCGCATCGCTCCAACGCGTGCCCTGGTACGACACGGTGCTGTTCGTGCTCACGATCGCGGTCAGCGTGCTGCTCATGCTCAACATCCGCAAGGCGGCCGAGCTGGGCTGGGAATTCGGCGGCGCGCCCGAGACGGTCGTCTGGGCCGGTTACGTCCTGTGGGCGCTGCTCATGGAGGGACTGCGGCGCACCGGAGGCTGGGGGCTCGTCCTGTCGGTTGCCCCCTTCACGTTCTACCCGCTGTTCGCCGACGCCGGCTGGCTCGGACCGCTCAGGGGCACGCCGTCGACGCCCGAGCAGGCCAGCGCCTACCACATGCTGTCGGTGGAAAGCCTGCTCGGAATTCCCATTCAGGCGTTCGCCGAAACGGTGATCGGTTTTCTGGTCTTCGGCACGGCGCTGATGATGACCGGGGCAGGGCGCTTCTTCATCAACGTCGCGTTCGCATTGTGCGGCACGTTTCGTGGCGGCGCGGCGAAGGTCTGCATTTTCTCGAGCGCGCTGCTCGGCATGATGTCGGGGTCGGTCGTCAGCAATGTCCTCACCGCGGGCACGATGACCATCCCCGTCATGAAGCGCACCGGGTTCCGCTCGAGCTACGCGGCCGCCATCGAAGCGTGCGCCTCCACCGGCGCGGTGCTCGCACCCCCGGTCATGGGCGCAACCGCATTCGTCATGGCGCAGTTCCTCAACATCAGCTACGCGCAGGTGGCGCTCGCTGCCACGATTCCGGCCGCGCTCTATTACTTCGGGCTCTTCATGCAGGTGGATGCCTATGCGGCGCGGCACGGCTTGCAGGGATTGCCGCGCGAGGAACTGCCGAGCCTGTGGGAGTCGATCAAGGACGGCTGGTATTACGCCTTCGTGATCGTGCTGCTGATTTTCATGCTGCTGGTCATGAAGCGCGAGAGCCACGCGCCGTTCTACGCCACGGCGCTGCTGCTGGTGCTCAATCAGCTGTTCAATCGCGAACGTTGGGGTTGGCGAGCGCTCGTGGCCTTCCTCGAAGTCAACGGCAGGACGTTCGTCGAGCTGGTCGGGATCCTGGCCGGCTGCGGGCTCCTGATCGGCGCGTTCTCGCTCACCGGCGTCATCTCCAGTCTCGCCAACGACATGTTGACCATCGCCGGCAACAGCGCATTGCTGCTGCTCGCCATGACCGCAGTGACGAGCCTGGTGCTGGGGTTGGGTCTCACCACGACCGCGTGCTACATCTTCCTCGCCATCCTGATCGGCCCGGCACTGGAGCAGGCGGGGCTCAACAAGATGGCCGTGCACATGTTCGTGTTCTACTGGGGGATGCTGTCCGCGATCACTCCGCCGGTGGCGATCGCGTCGTTCGCCGCCGCGGGCATCGCCAATTCGCCACCGATGCAAACCGGCTGGGAGTCGATGCGCATCGGCTCGATCATCTATTTCATTCCCTTTTTCTTCGTGCTCAATCCCGCGTTCGTGCTGCAGGGGCCGTGGTGGGAATCGCTGCTGGTCACGCTGACAGCAGGCATCGGGGTGATCTTCATCTGCGGCGGACTACAGGGTTACCAGCTCGGCGTGGGCAACCTGCAGGCGACCGGACGGGCGCAGATACCGCTACGCGCCCTGCTGATGATCGGCGGCCTCGTCCTCGCGGCGCCGGGTGGCGGCATCATGCCTTTCGGACACGTCGAAATGCTGGCCGCGGCGCTGGTGTTGCTCGTGCCTGGCGTGCTGATCGCACGCTGGCTCGTGCGCCGCGTTCGAAACGAACCGGTGCTCGCGCCCGCCAATCTTTCAGCACCGCGCTCCTCACTCCCGCCGGGGTGAGGCCGGGAATTCCCGCCCGCGCCGGCGGAACGGCATCGGCCTGCATGCCGATGCGCGCCCTGCAAGGGAGAGGTGAGAGCAGCTCGTTAGTTGGCCTTCGCGCCGCTCGCCTTGACGACCTTGCTCCATTTCTCCAGATCGCCGACGAGGTAGGACTTGAATTGCTGCGGCGTGCTGCCGATCGGGGTCGAGCCCATGTTGATGAGCGTTTTCTGCATTTCGGGGGTGTGCATGATCTTGATCAGCTCGCCGTGCAAGCGCTGGACCAGTGCAGGCGGCATGTTCTTGGGCCCCATCACGCCGTACCAGCCTTCGACCTCGAAGCCCGGTAATCCCTGCTCGGCGATGGTGGGGATGTCGGGCAGGCCGGGCGCCCGCTTGGCGGAGGTGATGCCGAGCGCCCGCAGCTTGCCGGTGGCGGCCATGCGCGCCCCGGCCGCCAGGCCCATGAAGTTGAAGTGGTACTCCTGCCCCAGCAGCGCGGCGAGCGCCGGGCCGGTGCCCTTGTAGGGAATGTGGACCGCCTGCACGCCGGTCATCAGCTTGAACAGCTCGCCGGACAAATGACCGCCGCTGCCGATGCCGGCCGAGCCGAAGTTGAGCGAGCCCTTATAGCTTTTGGCCCAGGTCAGGAACTCCTTGAAGTCCTTCGCCGGCGTGGCCGGATGCACGACCAGCAGCAGCGCGGCCGCGGTGAGCTGCGTGATCGGCGTGAAATCGTTGATGGGGTGGTACGGCAGCTTGGGCAGCAGCGCCGCGTTGATGACGTGCTGGTGATACGCCAGGAACAGCGTGTAGCCGTCGGGTGCCGCGTTCGTCGTCAGCTCGGCGGCCAATACGCCGGAAGCACTGGCGCGATTGTCGACGATGAACTGCTGTTTCAGGTTGCGCGTGAGCCGGTCACTGAAGAGGCGCGCCAGGATATCCGTCGTGCCGCCCGGAGCCGCGGGGGTGATAAAGCGCACCGGGCGCGCGGGATAGTTGGAAATATCGTTCTTGCCCTGCGCAAGCACAGGCGAAGCCGAGAAAACGGCGCCGGCGAGCGCAACAGCCGCGCCGAGCCGCCAAGAGCATGCGTTGAGTTTCATTCCTTCATCCATCATCCGTAGTCGAGTCCCGAAGAATACTGGGAGCGGGTAGTACGGGCAAACACGGAGTACCGGACGTGCATGCCTTCTAATCTTGACCGTACGGATACGGGGTCGGTCGTTCAGCCTCGGTCACCGTCGAGAGCTCGTGCGGTCGCTGGTCGCGGGCTGCCAACACGTAAGCCCCAATGCCGAGTAGCGCAGCGTCCAAAGTAAGCGAGGCGTAAGTGAAGGGGGTTAAAAAGAACGTCACGCAGCAGACGTTGCTGTGACGGAAGTCCCTATCGCTTCCCGGAGGTCTCCCGATGACGCGGCAGCCCGAGATCGATGCATTGCGCGGCTTGATGCTGGTGCTCATGTGCATAAGCCATCTGCCGACGCGCTTCGCCGAATGGCTCGGGCAGCCGTTCGG
>JBOIEI010000329.1:0-1612 GCA_050741055.1 Burkholderiales bacterium
AACCAGCTCTGGCACAGCGACAGCAGCTACAAGACCATCCCGGCGCGCTACTCGGCGCTGTGTGCCCATGTGAACCCGCCCGAAGGTGGCAATACCGAATTCGCCGACATGCGTGCCGCCTGGGACATGCTGGACGCGCGCACGCAGGAGAAGATCCGGGACCTGGTCGCCGAACACAGCCGCATCTTCTCCAAGGGCGCGCTCGGTTTTCGTTTCACCGACGAAGAAGAACGTGTCTTCGCACCGGTACGCCAGCCGCTGGTGCGCCGCCACCCGAGCTCGGGACGGTTGTCGCTGTTCCTGTCCTCGCACGCCGGACGCATCGTCGGCTGGCCCGTGCCGGAGGCGCTGATGCTGCTGCGCGAGCTGACCGAGCATGCGACGCAGCGGGAGCTCGTCTACCGCCATAAATGGCGCGTGGGCGACCTGGTGATGTGGGACAACCAGGCGACCATGCACCGGGCGCGGCGCTTCGACGACGAGCAATATCCGCGCGACCTGCGGCGCACCACGCTCACCACCGGGGCACCCGCGATCGCGTTCGCGCACGCGGCTTGATATAGAGGCACGAACACGTCATTCCCCTCAGAGGCGGGAATCCAGGATCGTTTTGCTTCCCCTGGGCTCCCGCTTGCGCGGGAGGTCGCTTCCGCCACAGCGGGAACGACGCCGATGACGATTGAGCGAGCCGCCTCAGGACGGCCCTTCGCCGCGCTGGCCTTTGAGGAAAAGTATCCCGCTCGCCGGCAAGTGCACCACGCCGAAGCCGATGATGAAGGCGAGCACGGAAGGCGCCGGTTCGCGATACATCTGGGCGCCGACGTAGCCGCAGCCGACACCCAGGGCAAACAGGATCGCGCGCGCCGCCATGAGCTTGGTCGCGCCGGCGGTGAAAAACGGCAGCCGAAGGTGAACATACGCGGCCGCTGCCACGGCCAGCGTAGCGGCAATTGCGGCGATCAGGTACGACAGCATCCTGGCGGTCCAGCCATGTGGTTGCCTGCGATTTGCACGGCCAATGCCCGCGCGCTGAACGTCATCGGGGCGCCGGCGTAGCCGCAGCCGATAACGACCTGCTGTCGAAGCGCGTTGAATTCGCAACGTACCGGACTTCCCCTCATGCCCAGCGAACGCACCGCCGTGAGCTTCGCCGGGCCCGCGCCGGTCGTGGTATCGTCCGAGCACGCTCAACCCAGCTCCCTGCCCCATGAAGCTCTCGGTACTGGACCAGTCGACCGCGTCGGCCGGACGCACGCCGGATGCCGCCATCCGCGAAACGCTGGCGCTCGCGCGCCATTGCGATGCGCTCGGCTATCGTCGTTACTGGGTCTCGGAGCATCACTCGACCGACACCATCGTCGGCACGGCGCCCGAAGTGCTGATGGCGGCGATCGCGGCGACCACGCAGCGCATCCGCATCGGCAGCGCCGGGGTCATGCTGCCGCACTATGCCGCGCTGAAGGTCGCGGAACAGTTTCGCGTGCTCGAGGCGCTGGGCCCGGGGCGCATCGATCTCGGCGTGGGACGTGCGCCGGGGTCCGACCGCTTGACCGCACACGCGCTCAATCCGTATTCGAACGCGGCCGAGGATTTTCCCCAGCAGGTGCTCGAC
>JBOIEI010000330.1:0-2265 GCA_050741055.1 Burkholderiales bacterium
GGTCCAGTGACTTTCGCAGCATCCTGCACCAGCAGCTGAGCCTTGGACTATTGGACCTTGGTCGCGGCGTCGGGAGCTGCGCGAGCGCCATGCGCCCGCTACGACCAAGGTCCAATTGTTGATATGCATGGGCCGCGCGTACTTTCCGTGCCAACGGTCCGCTGTGACCGAAGCAAACAGGCTCGCCGGACCGGGAGAAATCATGCCAAAGCTGAACTTTCTGAAGTTTCGATCTTCCGCCGTGTCGCTCGCACTGGTGCTCGGCATCGCACCGGCGTATGCACAAACCCAACCGCCGGTGAGCTCGGGCTTTCTTGCCGATTACTCCAAGCTGCAGCCCGCCGCCGAGCGCGAAGGCGTGCGCTCGTGGGTGAACCGTTCGGCCGATTACCGCCACTACAGCAAGATCATGTTTCACCCGACCGTCGTGGTCGTAACGCCGGGGCCCGACTACAAAGGCGTGCAGCCGGATGCGCTCAAACGCATGACGGACAATTTCGCCGCAGCGTTCAAGAGCGCGCTCTCGCCTGCGTATCAGATCGTGAACGAACCAGGACCCGACGTACTCCAGTTGCGTCTCGCGATCACGGGCGTGCAGCCAGTGTCTCCGGGGCTGAATCCGACCGATCTGCTGCCTATCAAGGCCGTGTTCAACATCGGGCGCGCCGCGGCGGGCAAATCGCCTCAGGTCGCTGAGATGAGCGCGGAAATGGAAGTCCTCGACGGCGCGGGCAAACCGGTGGCGGCGGCAGTCGCCACGCGCAAAGGCGACCAGACGCTGAACCAGGGGGAGAGCGTAACGTGGAAACATCTCGAAGCGATCACCGCGTACTGGGCGGGAAGCTTTCGCGAGCGGCTCGACGAGCTGCGCAACGGTGCGAGGCAATGAGCATGGCGGACGAGTCGCATGACGTGGAGGTCTCGTATGCGCCCGCGCGCCACGCGCGGATGCGCTCGGCGCAGTTGGCTGCAAGGGCCGCAGGGCTGGTCGCGCTGCTCGCCACGACGGCAGCGATGGCGCAGCAGCCTATCGTCTATCCCGCGCGCGGCCAGAGCGCGGCGGTGCAGTCGCGCGACGACAACGAATGCCGTGCATGGGCTCGACAATCCACCGGCATCGATCCGGCCGCGCTCGCGCAACAGCCGGTGGCGCAGGAGACCGGGCCTACAACCGGTGGCGGAGAGCGGGTGCGCGGCGCGGCGCGCGGTGCGCTCGGAGGGGCTGCCATCGGCGCGATTGCCGGCGATGCGGGTCAAGGGGCGGGAATCGGCGCCGTGGTCGGCACGATGAAAGGCGGGCGCGATGCGCGCCGCAATCAGGCCGCCCGCAACGATCAGGCCTACGCGAACCGGCAGGAGTCGGTCAACACGTACTACAGGGCCTACGGCGCGTGCATGGAAGGCCGTGGCTACTCGATCAAATAGAGGACACCCATGAGCGCTTCCTTCATACGCCGTGCGGCCGTAGTACTGACAACGTCCTTGGCTGCGAGCGCCGCCTTCGGGGCGGCGGACGCTCCGCAGCGCCTGATGTGCGCCACGGTCGAAGCACTCGACTGCGAGGCGGGCGCGGCGTGCTTCAAAGGGCGTCCGTCCGAGCTCGGCGCGCCCGCGTTCATGCGCATCGATCTCGAGAATATGACGATCGCGGGATCGCAGCGCACGACGCCTATCGTTTCGATGGAGAAGCGTCCCGACAGCCTGTTGCTCCAGGGCGCCGAGGGCGCCTTTGCGTGGACGCTGGTGGTCGGTACGAACGACGGCACCATGGCGGCGACGCTCGTGAATCGCGAGGGCGCATTCGTCCTGTTCGGTTCGTGCACGGCGCTCTGAGATGAGGGGACGGCCATCGATACGTGTCGTCCCGAAGCGCATTCCGCGCCGCTGATCGCGTGTCACGAGTGCGACCTGCTCCAGCTCGAGGTCGCGCTGCCTGCGCGCGGAGTTGCGCGCTGCGCGCGCTGCACGGCGGTTCTCTACCGCAGCCGGCCGGACGCGGTCAACCGCGCGCTTGCCTACACGACGGCCGCGGCGATCACATTCGTGCTCGCAAACGCCTTTCCGCTCGTCGGTATGAGGTTGAACGGCGAGCTGGTCGAGACGACACTGTTCGGCACCGCGAAGGCGCTCTACGCCGGCGGGATGCACACCGTCGCCGCGGTGGTCTTCGTCACCACTTTCGTCGCGCCACTGATCGAGCTCGCTGCCATGGCGCGCCTGTTGTTGCCTCTGCGTTTCAGCGCGTTGCAGCCCGCCGGGCCCAGG